>NZ_JAGIYX010000015.1:0-212963 GCF_017813315.1 Kitasatospora sp. RG8 | reverse complement strand
GGCGGGACCGGGACCGGAGCCGGCGCGCCCGCCCCGCAGACCCAGCCGCAACCGCCGGCCCAGGGGCAGCAGCCCCCGGCGGCGGGGCAGCCCCCGGTCCAGCCCCCGGGGCAGTCCGCGCCCCCCGCGCCCCCTGTGGCCTCGAAGCCCGCCCCGCCGACCTACACCGCCGTGACGGGCCCCTTCTGCGCCGTCACCGGGACGACCGTCAAGCAGTACGGCTGGTTCGACGACGGGCAGAAGGGCTGGCTGACCAACTCCGGCGGCTACGCGGGGGACGGCTGCAACGGCAAGTTCACCTCGGTGCCGATGCAGGGCTCGGCGAACACGGACGACGGCAACTCGGTGGTGTACACGTTCAACACCGGCCCGGTGACCAGCGGCAAGTGCGCCCTCTCCGTCTACGTGCCCAACAACGGTGACATCAAGGCGGTCGGCGGCGCCCCGACGTACTACACGGTGCAGAGCAAGTCCGACCCCGGCGCCGGGACCGTCGGCTCCTTCGAGGTCAACCAGGTGGGCCACCGCGGCCAGTGGGTCCCGGTGGGCACGTTCCCGCTCAGCGACGGCAGGATCGCCGTGATGCTGCACACCCGGGGCGAGGACTGGGGCGCCAAGGCCTACGCCCACCACGCGGCCTCCGCCATCAAGGCGAACTGCACCGGGTGACCGTACCGGGCACGAACCGGCACCGACCGGGCACGACGGCACACCTGCACCTGCACCACCTGACGACGGCACCACAGCACGACGGCACCACAGCACGAGGGCACGACGGCACCACAGCACGACGGCACGACGGCACGACAGCCACGAACGACAGAGGAGAACGCACCATGACGCGCCATGTGCTGACGGTCTGTGCGGAGCGGCGCGACGGCGGCTACCGCACGATCGGCGAGGCGCTGGAGGCGGCGCGCAGCGGTGCGGTGATCAGCGTCCGCGCCGGCCGCTACGAGGAGAACCTGGTGATCACCAAGATGGTGACCATCACCGCCGAGGACGCCCGCGGGAGCGTGCGGATCTCACCCCGGCGCGGGGCGGTGGTGCAGGTGGTGGCGGAGGCCGTCCAGCTGACCGGGCTCGTCCTCCAGGGCCGGGACGAGGAGCTGCCCACCGTCGACGTCCCCCGCGGGCAGGCCGCGCTGGAGGACTGCGAGGTGGCGGGCAACTCGTGGACGGCCGTGCTCACCCGCCAGCAGGGCTCGCTGGCGATGCGCGGCTGCCGGGTCGTCAACCCGGCCGGGGCGGGCATCGTGGAGACGTCCACCGGGACGAGCGTCATCGAGGACTGCGTGATCGAGCACCTCGGCAGCTCCGCCGTGGTGATCGGCGAACGCGCCAACCCGGTGATCCGGGGCTGCGTGATGCGCGACGCCCGGGGCAACGGCGTCTGCGCCAACGGCGAGGGCCGCGGCTCGATCGAGGACTGCGAGATCTCCGCCACCGACAAGCCGGGCATCGCACTGGAGGAGAACAGCTCCACCCGGGTGCTGCGGACCGTCGTCCGGGACACCTCGGTCGGCGTCTACCTCAGCTCGGCCGCCCGCGTGGTGCTGGAGGACTGCACCGTCAGCGCCACCCGCAGCCACGGCGTGGTGCTGGCCGGCGGAACCGATCCGCTGGTCCGGCGCTGCCGGACGGCGCGCACCAAGGGCCACGGCATCCACGTGACCGGCCGGTCCCGGGGCACCTTCGAGGAGTGCGAGGTGACCGGCGCGGAGGCGGCCGGAATCCTGGTCGAGGACTCCTCCGGCCCGTCCATGAACCGGACGTCCGTGCGTGACGGCGGCGCGACCGGGGTGGAGCTGACCGGCGAGAGCGCGCCCGAGTTCGACCGGCTGGAGATCCGGGACGCGGTCGGCGCCGGGGTGAGCATCCGTGACGGCGCCAACCCGCTGCTGCGCCGCCTGGACGTCGCCGAGGTGCGCGGTCACGGTGTCGAGGTGCTGCGGGAGGGGCGCGGGCGGCTGGAGTCCTGCACGCTGGCCTCGGCCGGCCGGGCCGGACTGCGGATCGCCGACGGCGGCAACACCCAGGTGGGCAACACGACCGTGCGCGGCGCCGGTTCGGCCGGTGTCGAGGTCGGCGCGGAGGGCATCGCCTCGCTGCGCGACTGCGACATCGCCGACTCCGGCACCGACGGGGTGTCGGTCGAGGACGGCGGCGAGCTGACCATGGCCAGGTCGCGGGTGCACGGCAACCGCCGGCACGGCGTCCTGCTGGCGGCCGGCAGCAGGGCCGCCCTGAACGGCTGCGAACTGCTCGACAACACGGTGGACGGCGTGCGGGCGGAGTCGGACGAGCCGATCCGGCTCACCGACTGCACGGTCACCGGCAACCGCGGCTCGGGACTGCGCCAGACCAGGCCCAGCAGCCGCCTCTCGGTGGAGAACCTGACCAGCCGGGAGAACGCGCGGGCCGACGCGCACGGCACCGCTGCCGCCGACACCGGCCGGGCCCCCGCGCCCGCCGGGGAGCCGGCGGTGCAGCCGGGCGGCGGCGCGGAGCCGGCGGCGCCCCGGCCCGCCGAGGCGTCCCCGGCCGACCCGGACGGCCCGCAGGCGGCGCTGGAGGCGCTGGTCGGCCTGGAGGGGGTCAAGGAGCAGGTGGCGACCCTGGTCAACCTCAACAAGCTGGCCAAGCGCCGTGAACTGGCCGGGATGCCGGCCCTGCCGATGGGCCGCCACCTGATCTTCGCGGGGCCGCCCGGTACCGGCAAGACCACGGTCGCCCGCCTCTACGGCGCCATCCTGGCCGAACTGGGTGTCCTGCGCAGCGGCCACCTGACCGAGGTGGCCCGGGCCGACCTGGTCGCGTCGATCATCGGCGGCACCGCGATCAAGACCACCGAGGTCTTCCAGTCGGCCCTGGGCGGGGTGCTGTTCCTCGACGAGGCGTACACGCTCTCCGCCGGGTCGGGCGGCGGCACCGGCCCGGACTTCGGCCGGGAGGCCATCGACACCCTGGTCAAGCTGATGGAGGACCACCGCGACGACGTCGTGGTGATCGTCGCCGGGTACTCCGACGAGATGCGCGACTTCCTCGGCTCCAACCCCGGCCTGGCCTCGCGGTTCAGCCGCACCGTGGACTTCCGCAACTACTCCTCCGACGAGCTGGTCACCATCGTCGAGCGCGCGGCCGCCGGGCACGGCTACGAACTGGCCGACGACACCCGGGAGGCCCTGCTCGTGCACTTCGAGCGGATGCCCAAGGGCGCGGACTTCGGCAACGGCCGCGCGGCCCGCAAGGTGTTCGAGGAGATGGTGGACCGCCAGGCCTCCCGGCTGGCCGTCCTGGCCGAGGTCGCCGACGCCGACCTGGCGCTGCTCATCCCCGAGGACATCGGCGAACAGGCCGCCGCCGCCGTCCGGAAGGCCGGGCAGGGCGCCGACAGCGGGCGCACCGAACTGCTCGACCAACTGCGCGCGATGGTCGGCCTGTCGGCCGCCAAGGAGCAGGTCGAGGACCTGGTCAACCTGATCACGCAGGCCCGCCGCCGCGAGGAGGCCGGCCTGCCCACCGCCCGGATCAGCCACCACCTGGTCTTCGCGGGGCCGCCCGGTACCGGCAAGACCACGGTCGCCCGCCTCTACGGCGCCATCCTTGCCGAGCTGGGGGTGCTGCCGGGCGGCCAGCTGATCGAGACGGCCCGGGCCGACCTGGTCGGCCGCTACATCGGCCACACCGCCCAGCTCACCAAGGAGGCCTTCGACCGCGCCCGGGGCGGTGTGCTCTTCATCGACGAGGCGTACACGCTCACCCCGCGGGGCGGCGGCGGCAACGACTTCGGCCAGGAGGCGGTGGACACCCTGATGAAGCTGATGGAGGACCACCGCGACGAGGTCGTGGTGATCGTGGCCGGCTACCAGGAGGAGATGCAGGGCTTCCTGAGCTCCAACCCCGGCCTGGCCTCCCGCTTCTCCCAGCAGATCGCGTTCGACCACTACACCGCCGAGGAACTGGTCACCATCGTCCGGCTCCAGGCGGAGGAGTCCGGCTACGTCTGCCCTCCCGAGACGCTGGCCGCGCTCGGCGAACTCTGCGCGGCCGTGCCCCGGGACCGGAACTTCGGCAACGGCCGGTTCGCCCGCCAGACGCTGGAAGCGATGGTGACCCGGCAGGCCGGACGGCTGGCCCGGCTCGACATCGGCGACCTGTCCGAGCTCAGTCTGCTGCTGCCCCAGGACATCCCGGGGCTGCGGCAGGGGAGCGCGGTGTGAGGGCGCGGGCCGGCGCCGGCGCGGGGGCCCGTCGGGGGGCTGCCGCGGCGGTGCTCTGCTGCTGCGCCCTGCTGGCGCCTGCCACCGGTGCGGTGGCCGCCTCGCCGGCGCCGCCGGGCGCGTCCGTTCCCGTGGTGCCGTCCGCCGTTCCCGGGAAGCAGGGCTCGGCGGTGCCTGCGGTCCCGGCGGTGCCGGTGGTGCCGTCGGCCGGCGGTTCGGCGGGTGCCGCGGCGGGCGGGGGCGCCGATCCGGGCTCGCTCCCCGCGGTGACGCAGATCAGCAACACCCTGCGGCAGGGGGCCTGTCTGCCCCCCTCCGACAAGGGCACCGAACGGACCCCGTGGGCGCAGACCTTCCTCCGCCCCGAGGGGGCCTGGCAGCTCAGCCGCGGCGCCGGGGTGACCGTCGCGGTGGTCGGGTCCGGCGTCGACGCCGCGTCCGGCGTGCTGGCGGGCAGGCTGACGCTCGGCCCGCGCGAGTACGGTCCCGGCGACGCGGGGCGGGACTGCGTCGGCCACGGGACCTTCCTCGCCGGGCTGATCGCCGCCCGGCGGCAGGACGGCGTCGGCTTCGCGGGGATCGCCCCCGAGGCGCGGATCCTCTCGGTGGCCGTCACCGACGAGGTCGGGAACACCACCACCGGGCTGCTGGCCAAGGGAATCCGGCACGCCGCCGAGGGCGGTGCCCGGGTGATCGCGGTGGCGGTGCCCGTCCCCGTCGGCGGCGACGACCTGGCGGACGCGGTGCGGTACGCGGGTGACCGGGGTGCACTGGTGGTCGCCCCGGCCGGACCGGACGCGAACGGCGGCGCCGGGTCCGGCGGCGTGGCCTATCCGGCGGCCTACCCCGAGGTCCTGGCCGTCTCCGACCAGGGGCCCAACGGGAGCCCGCCCGACGGCGGTTCCGGGGGCGGCGGCGCCGGGTCCGGCGGTTCCGTGGCCGGTTCCGGAGGCGGGACGGCGGATGTCGCGGGCCCGGCCGGACGGGTCGACCTGGTCGCCCCCGGGGACGCGCTGATGAGCGTCGGCCCGGGCGGGAAGGGCTACTTCACCGGGTCGGGACCGAGCTTCGCCACCGCCATGGTGGCCGGCACCGCGGCCCTGGTCCTCGGCTACCGGCCGGACCTGACCCGCGCCCAACTCCTCGACCGGCTGAAGGTCACCGCCTACCACCCGGGCACCGCCCTGCCGGACGCCCGCCTCGGCTACGGGACGGTGGACCCGCCGGCCGCCGTCAGCGCGGTGCTCCCCGGCGAGGCGGGCGCCCCCGGCGGGGCCGCCGCCGTACCGGCTGCCGGGCCCCGTGCGGCCGTGGCGACGGTCCCGCCGCCCGCCCCCGCACCGGCCGGCGGGCAGGCCGCCGTGGTGGCGGGCGCCACGCTGGCCGGGGTCGCGGTGGTGGGCGCCGCCGCGTACGTCTTCTCCTCCGGCAGGCGCCGGGACTGGCGGCCCGGGCGCTGGCAGGCGTAGGGCCGGGCCGGGGCGCCGGCAAGGCGCAGGGCCGGGCCGGAGCCGTCGGCGTGACGACTCCGGCCCGGCCGGGCGGCCTGCTCCCTACGCCTCCGGGGTCATCCCCGCCGCGACCGCGGCGGTGAGCTGGAAGAACGCCCGACGGGTCTTCGGGCGCAGCTTCGCCAGGTCGAACTCCCCTCCCACGGCGAGGTGTTCGTCGAACGGCACCACCACCACACCCCGGCAGCGGCTCTCGAAGTGGGCCGTCAGGTCCTCCGCCCGGATCAGCCGGCCGCCGCCCTGGACGGTGGAGACCAGCAGCACGCCGCGCCGCGCCAGCGCGCCGTAGCCGTGGGCGTACAGCCACTCCAGGGTGCTGCTCGCGCTGTTCGCGCCGTCCACGCTGGCGGTGGCGGCGATCACCAGCTGGTCGGCGAGGTCCAGCACACCGCGCATGGAGCCGTGCAGGAGGCCCGTCCCGGTGTCGCTGAGGACGACCGGGAACTGGTTGCTGAGCACGCCGATCAGCCGTCGGTAGTCCTCCCCGTCGAACCCCCCGGAGGCCGCCCGGCCGGGGTCGCCGGCGAGGACCTCCAGTCCGCTCGGGGCCTGCGAGGTGAAGCGCCGGATGTCCATGTAGCCGGTGATCGAGGGTGCTGCCGCCAGCACGTCGCGCACGGTCGCGGCGGTCTCCCGGCGGACCCGGCGGCCGAGGGTGCCCGCGTCCGGGTCGGCGTCGACGGCGATGACCTTGTCGGTGCGGGTCTCGGCGAGGACGGAGCCGAGGGCGAGGGTGGCCGACGTCCTGCCCACGCCTCCCTTGAGGCCGATCACCGCGATCCGGAACGAACTGCGCAGCGGGGTACGGATGGCGGCCACCATCCGCTGGCGTTCCCGCTCACCCTGGCCGAAGGTCAGCCCCAGGCCGCGCCGGCCGCGCGACGGTGCCTCGGCCGCCGGCCGGCCCCCCTCGGACCCGGCCGGGGCGGGCGCGTGGTCGAGCGGGGAGGCCGGCGGGGGTGCGGCGGCGGGTGCGCCGACGGGCGGCACGGGGCTGGGGGGCACGGGGGTGGGGGGCACGGGGGTGGGGGGTGCAAGGGCAGCGGCGGGAGCGGGCATGACGTACGGGGCGGGGGCCGGGGCGGCGTAGGTGGCCGGGACCACCGGGGCCGGGACCGGGGTGTTCACCTGGGGCGGGACCTGGGCCGGGGTTGGGGCCGGTTCCTGAGTCGGGGTCGGGCTCGGGCTCGGGCTCGGGGCCGGGACCGGGGTGTTCACCTGGGGCGGGGCCTGGGCCGGGGTTGGGGCCGGTTCCTGAGTCGGGCTCGGGCTCGGGGCCGGGACCTGGGTCGGAGGGCCGGAGAACCGTCCCGCCGGGGCGCAGGCCGCGGGGAGGGCCGGGGCGGGCCCTGCCGCACCCGGCCGAGCCTCCGGGGGCACCAGCACGGTTCCCAGGGCGTCCAGCGGCTGCCACCACTGCGGCGGCCGTACGGGCCCTCCGGGGTCCTGGCCACCCTTGCCGCCATGGCCGCCTTCGCCGCCCCGGCCGTCACCGCCCCCGCGGCCCGCGCCACCCGCGTCACCCGGGCCCGCCGGGTCGTTCCCCGCACCGCCGTCGTCGTGGCCCGGGGGTTCGGCCCACTGCCTCGACCCGGCCGCCCCGGGGGAGGGCGCCGGCCAGGGGGTGGGGGTGTAGTCGGGGGCGAGGTCCCAGCCGGGGCCCTCGGCCAGTCGCTGCACCAGCACCGCCGTGCTGCTCTCGTCGGCCGCCACGCGTTCGTCTCCTGTCGCCACGTCGGCCCCTCCGTGTCCCGGTACGCGGCGCTCCCCGTACCACCGCCGCCGCGCGGGCCGTCCGACCGGAACTACGGCCCGGGCCGCGGGCGCCGTTCACCCGGTCAGGGACGAACACCGGGAGGTCCCGCCCCGGCCGGGTGAACCGCTCCTGGAGGCGGGCCCGTTGAGCGGATCGGGCGCACGCTGCGCTCCCGTAGCGCTTGGAGCACCAGATGCGTACCACCACGACCCACGCCGTCCGTACGGTCGGCCTGCTCATGGCCACCGGTCTGATCGGTCTCACCGGCGCCACCTCCGCGCACGCCGGGGACCTGGATCCGACGGAGCCGAAGCAGCCGAACATCCCCGCCGGGAAGAACTTCGTGCTGTGCTCGTACGGCAACTACGCCTCCTACGCGGTGTTCCCGAAGCGGGGCAACATGTCCACGGCGGTCGCCGGGTCCGGGCGCTGCATCGGCGTGTCGTTGAGCGGCCGGGGTAGTGAGACGGTCGTGATCTACGGCCGCAAGGCCGATGGGAGCAAGTTCAAGATCGGCACCGACACCTTCGACCTCCCCGACGGCGAGCGCATCAAGACCCTCAACACGCCCGACAACGACGACTGGACGACGTTCTAGGGCGGGCCTGGGCAGCGGTCGGACGGGCGGCGGGGGGAAGCCATCGTCCGTCCGGCCGCTGCGGGACCGCCGGCCGCGGCCGAGGCCGGCGGCCGTGCGGACGGCCGCCGGAAATCCGCTGCTGGATCCGGCGGCCACTCGATACCGTCTCCTCGGGGGGTGCCCGGCCTGCGGCCGGCGCCACCGAGGAGTGTCGGCGTGCGTCCCGGTTCGGGGCGGGGGAGGGAGAACGATGGAGCCGGACGGACGGAGACCAGGGGAGTTCATTGCGGCGCTGGTGCGCGAGGGGGCCGAGGTCCTGCCCGGTCCGCCCGCGCTGGCGGTCCCCGCGGCGCCGGCGGACGAGGTGATCGCCGCCGCCCGGCGGCTCGCCCTGGGCGCCCGGCCGCAGGGGCGGCCGGGCCCGGCGCCCGCGCCCGCGTTGCTGCGGCTCGCGACGGCGCTGGTCGTCGACGAGCACCCGTCCGCGCCGGCCTGGTCGGAGGCCGAGCGGGAACGGCTGGCCGGGTGGGTGGCGGTGCTGATCGAGCACCGCGGCGAGGACGGGGTCGAGGAGTTGGTCGGCGCGCTCAACGGGGGGTGAGCGGGAGCGGCTCACGCGTTGGCGGAATGTTGGTGCACTCTTGGCGGCCCCCGGCAGCCTGTTGTCCGGCCGCCGGGGGGAATCCGGTCGGTCCCTGCCCTGCCCTTGCCCGACCCGAGAGGTAGCGCTTCCCCATGCCGCCCATCACCCCGTCATATCCGGCCACCTCGTCACACCCGGCCAACCCGTCCCGCCTGGCCGACCCGGCACGTCCGACCATTCCGTCGCAGCCCGGTCCCCGGTCGCGGTCCGTCGCCCCCGAGGCGGCCGCCCCCGGGACCGGCGAGCCGCCCACCGCCGTGACCGCCACCGCCGTGACCGCCAGCACCGCCACCGCCGACGTCAAGGCCGCCAAGGCCGCGGCCGCCGCCGCGGCGCGCAGGGCCCGGCCGACCCTCGACCCGGACACCGTCGCCGAGATCCACCGGCTGCACGGCGGCTACCTGATGCGCGCGCTGCTGCGGGCGACCGGCGGCGACCGCGGCAAGGCCGAGGACATCCTCCAGGAGACGCTGCTGCGCGCCTGGCAGCACCCCGAGGCGCTGGCGGCCGGGCCGGAGCAGAGCCGGCCCTGGCTGTTCACGGTCGCCCGCCGGATCGCCATCGACCACTACCGGATGGCCGCCGCCCGCGTCCGCGAGGTGCTCGGCGAGGAGTCGACGGACCGCCCGGTCGCCGACGACCCGTACGACCAGGTGGTCGTCGCCCGGGACGTCGACGCGGCGCTGCGACGCCTCCAGGACCACCACCGCGCCGTACTGGTCGAGCTGCACCTGAACGACCGGTCGGTGGCGGACGCCGCGACCCGGCTCGGGGTGCCGCCCGGCACGGTCAAGTCCCGCAACTTCTACGCGATCCGCGCACTGCGCCCGGTCCTGGCGGCCGAACACGGCTACGGCCCGACGGAGACCCGCACCGCGCCGGCGGCGACGGTACGACCCGGGGTGGGTGCGTGACGGACGGCGTCACCTGACCGCTCCTCAGGGCGTCCGTCCGGCCCGCGCGTTCAACGCCTCCTCGATGGCGGCGGCCCGTTCGCTGGTCGCGCCGGCCAGATGGCCGCACGAGCGGAGGCGGCCGAGAGCCGAGCGCATCCGCCCGACCGCCTCGGGCTCGCGGCCCCGGTCCACCAGGAAGGCGGCGTAGTACTGCTCGGCGAGCGCCTGGAGGTGCAGCAGCCCCGCCTCCTCGCAGGTGGCCAGCACCCGGTGCCAGGCCAGCTCGCCGGCCTCGTACCGGCCGAGCGCCTGCAACGCCTGCGCCTCCGTCAGCATCGACCAGAGCTGGATGCTGGAGGCCGGACGGCCGGGCAGCAGGGCCCTGGCCTCGCGGGCCTGGCGCAGTGCCCCCGCACCGTCGCCGGCCAGCAGGCTCACCCCGGCCTGGTAGCCGAGGGCGTAGGAGAGGTGCCGCGGGTCGCCGCCCTCGCCGGCGAGCGCGGCCGCCGTGGCGGCCAGCCGGGTGGCCTCACCGGGGTCGCCCGTCAGCGCGGAGGCCAGCGCCAGGGTGGCGAGCGCCCGCAGGTGTGCGGCGCCGTCGGCGGGCGTGGTGTCCTCCACCGCCCTGCGGGCGACCTCGACCGCCTCCTGGCGGCGCTCCAGTCCGAGCAGGGCGTTGGCCACGGCGCCGTGCAGCAGGGCGAGGCCGACCCGGTCCCCGCACGCCCGGGCGGCCTGCTCGCCCGCGCGCAGGCAGTCCAGCCAGTCGGTGAAGCGGCTGGATCCGTAGTAGAGCGGGCAGGCGGCCGCGGCCAGCCGCCAGGACCGCCCGGGGTCGGTGGAGGCGGTGGCGGTGACCAGGGCGCGGATCGCCGGCTCCTCGGCCGCGAACCAGTCGAGCGCGCCGCGGGTGCCGGCCGCCGTCGGCAGCGCGGTCGGCGGGTGGACGGGCTCGCCGTAGCGGTCCTGGCCCGGTTCCAGCTGCTCGCCGCAGTGGTGGGCGGCCTCCAGGTAGTAGTCCAGCAGCCGCTCGGTGCCGATGCGCCGGAACCCCTCGGGGGTCTCGGTGAGCAGTTGGACGCCGAACAGGCGGACCAGGCCGGGCCGGCCGTACCGCCCGGGGGCGGTCTCGGCCAGCACGTGGTGCGCGACGAGTTCGCCCAGCGTGTCGCGGGCGTGCGCCGGATCCGCGCCGAGCAGTGCCGCGCTCGCCGTGGTGTCCACCTCCCGGCCCGGATGGGCCGCCAGGAGGGTGAACAACAGCGTGGCGTCGAGCGAGAGGTGACGGTACGTCAGTTCCAGTGCTTCGCAGACGCCGGCCACCCCGTCGGCCTCCAGCGCGCCCAGGCGGGTGCGTTCGTCGGCGAGTTCGTCGGCCAGCTCGGCGATCGTCCACTCCGGCCGGGCGGCCAGCCGGGCAACCGCGATCCGCAGTGCGAGCGGCAGCCGGTCGCAGAGCCCGGCCAGGAGCGCGGCGGCCGCCGGCTCGGCCCGCACCCGCGCGGGCGTCAGGCCGCGCTCCAGCAACCGCAGGGCGTCGGCCTCGCCCAGCGGGGCCAGGCGCAGCAGGGCGGCCCCCTCGGCGACCAGCAGCCCCTCCAGTGAGCCCCGGCTGGTGACCACGACGGCGCAGCCCGCCCCGCCGGGCAGCAGGTCGCCGACCTGCTCGGCGTCGAGGGCGTTGTCCAGGACCACCAGCAGCCGGCGCCCGTGGGTCCGGTCGCGGTAGCGGGCGGCCCGGCCGGCCCCGTCGGGCGGGATCTCGGAGGCGGGCACCCCCAGTGCGAGCAGGAACCGGCCCAATACCTCGGCCGGGTCCGCCGGGCCGTCCGGGTCGAAGCCGCGCAGGTCGGCGAAGAGCCGGCCGTCCGGGAACCGCCCGGCCGCCCGGTGCGCCCAGGTCAGGACGGTGGCGCTCTTCCCTACCCCGGCCGGTCCGACCACCAGGGCCGGTCCGTCGTCGGCCCGGTCCGGACCGGTCAGCCGGTCGAGCCACTGGAGTTCGGTCTCCCGGCCGACGAAGTCCACCGGGCGGCGCGGAAGTTGGTCCGGCACCGGGTGGGCCTGCGGCGCCGGCCGGCCGGGGCCCGGCGTGGTCGGAGCCGGCCCGGCCGGACGGGACCGGCGGGGCGTCGGCGGTGCACCCCCGCCCCCGGCCAGCACCTCGGCGAACGCCGCCTGGAGGGCCGGTCCGGGCCGGATGCCGAGTTCGCCGTCGAGCCGCGTGCGGGCCCGGTGGTACGCGGCGAGCGCGTCCGCCTGCCGCCCGCCCTGGTGCAGGCAGCGGACCAGCAGCGCGACCACCTCCTCGCGCAGCCCGTCGGCCCGGACGCTCTGCTCCAGCAGCGGCACGGCCGCCGCACCGCTTCCCTGCCGCAGGCGCAGCCCGGCCCAGGCGATCAGCACCCGGGTGCGGACCTGGTCCAGCTGCTCCACCAGGGCGCGGCGCGGCGCGGTGTCGGGCAGGTCGGCCAGCGCGCCACCGCGCCACAGCCGCAACGCCTCCTCCAGCACGGCGACAGCCGCGCCGTCCGCCGCGCAGCCGGCGCAGCCGTCGGGGTCCGCGCAGCCGGCCGCGCCCGCGCAGCCGTCGTGGCGGCCGGCGTGCCCGGCGGCCCGGCCGGCCAGCGCCTCGAACCGCAGCGCGTCCACCTCGTCGGACGGCCCGGTGAGCAGGTAGCCGGGCGCCCGGGTGTGCAGCACGAACGGGGTCGCGGCGAGCGCCTTGCGCAGGGCGGCGACGTGCCCCTGGAGCGCTGCCCTGGCACTGGCCGGCGGCCACTCGCCCCAGAGCAGTTCACAGAAGGCGTCGACCGTGACCACCCGCCCCAGCCGCAGGGCCAGCAGTGCCAGGACGGCCCGGCGCTGCGCCCCCGGCAGTGCCGTGAAGTCGGCCGCTCCGGTCCGCAGTTCCACCGGACCGAGGAGCCGAATCCGCACCCGTACCCCCACTTTCCGACCGTCCAGACCAGGCCCGGGCTTCTCCCGGGTGGTGCAGTGTAGTGCCACCAGGTGTCGTCGGAGGGCCGGACCGGGACGGACCGCGACGGCGGGCCCCGGGGGAGCGGTCCCGGGGCAGTGGCCGGAAGGAGCGGCTGGAGGGAGCGGACGAGGGGAACGGCGAGGGGCGCGGCCCGGGGAGTGGTGGACCCGGCGCGTGCCGGTGGCCGGCTCGGGCCTATCCTTCGGACGGGCCGGACGCACCGGATGCACCGGATGCACTGGATGCACCGGACACACCGGACGACCTCGGACGGCACCTCGTGGCCGTCCGGCCGACGGGACCGGCCGCGGCGCCCGTCCCGATCGGACCGGCAGACGGGCCGTCAGACGAAACCAACAGGCGAACCGAGCCGCTCCCGGCGGCTCGGAGAGATGCCGCCCGGCGGATCGCCCGCCCGGCGCGGGAGGGGGGAAGCAGCCGCATGCGGATCGACCTGCTCGGACCGGTCGCCGTCCGGCGCGAGGACGGGACGGCGGTCACGCCCTCGGCCCCCAAGCGCCGCGCGCTGCTCAGCGCGCTCGCCGTCCGCTTCGACCAGCTCGTGGCCACCGACGAACTGATCGAACTGGTCTGGGACGGCACCGCGCCGCCCACCGCCCGCGCCGCCCTCCAGGGACACGTCGCCGCGCTGCGCCGGGTCCTCGACGACGACACCCTCACCCTCGGCACCCGCGGCACCGGCTACGTCCTCACCGGCGACCCCGAACGGGTCGACGCCCTGCGCTTCCAGCAGCTCTGCGACCGGGCCGGCCTGCAACTGCCCGGCCACACCGGCCACAGCGGTCACACCGACCCCGCCGGCCCCGGCGCGCACCCGGACGACCCGGCGCTCCCGCTCCTGCGCACCGCCCTCGCCCTCTGGCGCGGCGCCGCGCTCACCGACTGCGGCTCCGCCCTGCTCCGGGAGCGGACCGCCCCGCACCTGGCCGACCTGCGGCTGCGCGCCCTCGACCGGCTGGCGGACGGCCTCTGCCGGGCGGGCCGGGGCGGCGAGCTCGTCGCGGAACTCACCGAGGCCGCGGCGGCCCACCCCTCCCGGCAGACCCTGGCCGCCCGGCTGATCGTCTGCCTCGACCAGGCGGGCCGGTACGACGAGGCGTCGGCCCGGTACGACCAGGCGGTGTCCGCGCTTCCCGGCGCCCCCGGCCCCGAACTGCGCCTGGCCGGCGAGCGGCTCGGCCGTCGGCCGGCGGCCGGCGCGGGGCCCGTGAGCCCGGCGGGCCGGCCCGGACCCCCGGCGCCCGCGGGGCCGCCACCGGCCTGGCCGCCGCCCGCCGACCGGCGCTTCGTCGGCCGGACGGCCGAGCTCGACCGGCTGGACGCGGCGGTCTCCGCCCGCCCCGCGGGCCGGCCGATCCTGATCACCGGGCCGGCCGGGGTCGGCAAGACCGGCCTGGTCCAGTACTGGGCGCAGCGGTCCGCGGAGCGCTTCCCGGACGGCCGGCTCCACGTCGACCTGCGCGGCTTCGCCGAGGACGGGCCCCGCGACCCCGCCGAGGTGCTCGGCGCCCTGCTGACCGCCCTCGGCGTCCCCGAGGGCGAGCTGCCCGACGCGCTCGACGACCGGGCCCGCCGGTACCGGGAGCTGCTGGCGGGCCGTCGGCTGCTGCTCGTCCTGGACGACGCCCGCTCGTACGAGCAACTCGCCCCGCTCCTGCCCGACCCGCCGGCCGAGTCCGACCCGTCGGCCGGGTCCGGCTCCCCGTCCGGGTCCGGCTCCCCGGCCGACCGTCCCGGGCCCGTCACCGTCGTCACCAGCCGCAGCCGGCTGCGCCGTCTGCTGGCCCGGGAGGGCGGCACCCCGCTCGCGCTGGACGTGCTGACCCCCGCCGAGGCGGGCGACCTGCTCGCCCGTACCCTGGGCGAGGCCCGGGTGGCCGCCGAGCCCCAGGCCGCCGTCGACCTCGCCGAGCGCTGCGACCGCCTGCCGCTGGCCCTGCGCCTCGCGGCCGCCCGGCTCTCCGCCCGCCCCGGCTGGACGCTCGGCGACCTCGCGGCGGAGCTCTCCGACGACGAGTCGGGGCACGCGGCGCTCGCCGGCACCGGCGGCCCGCTCGGCATCACGGCCGCCCTCGACCTGACGTACCGTACGCTGCCGCCCGCCGCGGCCCGGCTGTTCACGCTGCTCGGCCTGCACCCCGGCCGGGTGGTCGGGACCGGCACCGCCGCCGCGCTCGCCGACCTGCCGCCGGCCGCCGCCCGGACGCTGCTGGCCCGGCTCGACGCGGTCCACCTGCTGGAGGAGACCACCCCGGGCCGCTACGCCCGGCGTGGGCTGGTCCGCCGCTACGGTGCCCGGCTGGCCGCCGACCTCGGCTGCGACGAGCGGCTCGCCGCCCTGGACCGGCTGATCGGCCACTACCTGACGGCGACCGCGTCCGACGCCCCCGGCAGCACCCCGGCCGCCGCGTCCGGCCCAGCCGGCGCACGGAACGCCGAGGACTGGTTCCACCGGGAGGAGGGCGCCGTGCGGGCGGTGGTGCTCTGCGCCGAGGAGCACGGACGCACCGCCGAGGCCTGGCGGCTCGCCCACCGGGCCGGCCGCCTCTACGAGCGCACCGACTTCGACCGCACCCATTGGCGGACCACCGTCGAGGCCGGCCTGCGCGCCGCCCGCGCCTGCGCCGATCCGGCCGCCGTGGCCCGGCTCTCCACCGACCTCGCCGTCCTGCTGGTCGACCGGCGGGTGTTCCGCGGCGCCGCCGAGCAGCTGGAGCGGGCGGTCACCGCGGCCGACCGGGCCGGCGACCCGGGGCTGCGCCACCGCTGCCGGGTCCGGGTCGCCGACGCCCTCGTCCGGGCCGGCCGGTACGAGCAGGCCGTACCGCTGCTGACCGCCCTGGTGGCCGACGCCCGGACGCCGGGCAGCTGCCACCTGCTGGCCGGGGCGCTCACCGGGCTCGCCGACGCCCTGGTGCTGGCGGGCGCACCCGGCCCGGCGCTGGCCCACGCCGACGAGGCACTCCAGGCCGCGACCGCCCGCCCCGGCGGCGCGGACGTGGTGCTGGCCACCCAGAGCAGGGCCCGCGCCCTGGACGCGCTCGGCCGCCCTGGCCTCGCCCTGGCCTCGGCCCAGCTGGCCGTCGCACTCGGGCGCACGGTCGGCGACGCCGCGCTGGAGCACCGCTCCCACGCCCTGCTCGCCGACCTCCTCCAGACGGTCGGCCGCACTGCCGAGGCGGCGGCGGTCCGGCGCCAGGCCGAGGCACTCCTCGCCGGTGACCACTGACCGGGCCGCGCACGACGGACCTCACCGGCGACCACGGACCCCGCCGCGCAGCACTGACCGGGCCGCGTACGACGGACCGCCGCTCCGGGCCGCTCCTCGCCGCGCCCGGAGCCGCCCGTGCGGCCGTGGTGCCCGGCGGCTCCGTCAGCGTCCGTACGCGCCCGTACACGCCCTCCGGGGAAGGTTCCTGACGCTGCGTCCGGTCCGTACGGGCCCTCCGGCGCGCCCCGCAGGGCGGCCCGCGCGAGCACCGCTCCGTCGCCTCGGCCACCCGCCGGCCTCCTCCCCGGGCACGTCCCCGGGGGCGGGGCCGGCGATGGCCCCGCAGGGTCTCCCCGAACCGCCTCCACAGGCAGAACTACCGGCAGATCCACGCGGTGGAACTGCCGTCCCGAGACCCCGGCCGGCCGTCTCGCCCGGGTGGGCCCGACCGCTCTGACCTGGGCCGATGGCGGTGGACCGGGGCGGACGGGGCATACTTCTGCCTCACACGGCCGATTCGGCACGAGTGGGGGCAGAAGTAGTGGCAGTAGCGGGGCGGAACATGGTTGACACGGACGGCACGGGGGCGGACACCGACGAGGCCGGTGAGTTCTGCCGCCTGCTCGCCCGGTACCGGGTGCGGGCGGGGCTGACGCAGGAGGAGCTCGCCGCGGCGAGCGGGATCAGCCTGCGCGCCGTCGGGGACATGGAACGCGGCCGCACCAGGGGCCCCCAGCGCCGGACGGTGCAGGCGCTGGCCGTCGCCCTGCGGCTCGACCCGGGCCGGGCCGCCACGCTCGAAGAGGCCGCCCGAGCCGGCCGCCCCCGGGGAACCCGCGCCGTCGGTGCCCCGGCCGCCGCCGTGCCCGCAGCACCTGCCGCGCCCGCACCCCCCGCCGCGCCCGCAGCTTCCGCCGCGCCCGCGGCCTCCACTGCGCCCGCACCCCCCACGGTGGCCGCCGCCGCGGGGGGCGGCGACGCCGGGACGTACGCCCTGGCCCTGCCCCGCGACATCGCCGACTTCACCGCCCGCGATGACGCCCTCGCCCTGATCGGGACCCTGGCCGGCGACGGCGCACCGGCCCGCGAGGGCGGCGCACCCGTTCGCGAGGGCGTACCGGCCCGTGAGGGCGCACCCG
The DNA here is from genome assembly GCF_017813315.1 of Kitasatospora sp. RG8. Taxonomy (NCBI): domain Bacteria; kingdom Bacillati; phylum Actinomycetota; class Actinomycetes; order Kitasatosporales; family Streptomycetaceae; genus Kitasatospora; species Kitasatospora sp. RG8. Next base: position 196,000 of record NZ_JAGIYX010000015.1, on the reverse strand, counting down.
TTCGCGAAGGCGAGGGGGCCGGGGAGGGCCAACACGCCCACCCCGGAGTCGTCCTGATCAGTGGTCAGCCCGGTCTCGGCAAGACCGCCTTCGCCCTGCACACGGCCCACACCCTGGCCCATCTCTTCCCGGACGGGCAGCTCTCCCTCGACCTGCGCGGCATGGCCCCCGAGCCCGTCACCGCCCGCGAAGCCCTCGGCCAGATCCTGCGCGCCCTCGGCGTGGCGGACGGCACGGTGCCCGCCGGCACGGAGGAGCGGGCCGGCCTCTACCGCGCCCTGGTCCGCGAGCGGCGGCTCGTCCTCGTCCTGGACAACGCCGCCGACGAGGGCCAGGTCCGGCCGCTGCTGCCCGGCACCGGCCCGGCCCTGACCATCGTCACCAGCCGGCACACCCTGCCCGGGCTCGAATCCGTCCACCGCCTGCGGCTCGACGCCCTCACGCCCGCCGAGGCCGCGCTCCTGCTGGGCCGCATCGCCGGCCCCGAGCGGATCGCCGCCGAGCCCGAGGCCACCGCCGAGCTCGCCGGCCTCTGCGGCTACCTGCCGCTCGCCCTGCGGATCGCCGGCCAGCGCCTGGTCGCCCGCCCGCAGCAGACCGTGGCTCACCTCGTGCGCCAACTCGCCGCCGAGGAAGACCGGTTGGACGTGCTGGCGACCGGCGACCTGGCGGTCAGGCCGGCCTTCGCCCTCTCCTACCGCAAGCTGCCCGCCGAGACCAGGCTGGTGCTGCGCCGCTGCGCCCTCACTGCCGGGTACGACGTCTCCGCCGCCGTGGTCGCGGCCTACGCGGGCCTGTCCGTCCCGCGGACCGAGCGGCACCTGGAGCAGCTCACCGACGCCGGGCTGGTCCAGCTGTCGACCCCGGAGCGCTACCGGCTGCACGACCTGGTCCGGCTCTACGCGGGCGAGCTGCTCGCCGCCGAGGAGACCCCGGAGGGCCTCGACGCCGTCCGCGCGCGGGCGGGAGACTGGCTGCTGCGCCGCGCCACCGAGGCCGGCCGGCTCTTCGACCCGGACGTCGAGGGCGGACCCGACTCCGGCTCCGACTCCGACTCGGGCTCGGGCCCCGGCTCGGGCTCCGGCTCCGAGGCCCGCGGGGCCGGCCCCGGAGAGGAGCTCCGCCAGGACCCCGGCAGCGGCTTCGGCGCCGCAACGGGATCGGCCATCGCCCCGGGGGCGCTGCGCGAGGCCGCGCGCTGGCTGGAGGAGGAGGGCCCGGAGTGGCTGGCCGCCATGCGGCAGGCCTTCGCCGCCGGCCGGCACCGCGAGGTCATCGACACCGCCGAGGCGATGCACTGGTTCTCGGACCGGCTCATCAGCTGGGACATCTGGGCCGAGGTCTTCCAGCTCTCCGTCGACGCGGCCCGGGCCTGCGGCGACCGCCTCGCCGAGACCGTCCACCTGAACTACCTCGCCTGGACCTACTTCACCTGTCTCCACCAGTACCGGCGCGGTGCCGAACTCGCGGGCGAGGCCCTGGAGTCGGCCCGGCAGATCGGCGACCGGGAGCAGGAGGGCTGGGCGCTGATCTACCTCGCCGGATCACTGCGGTTCCTGGTCCGGCAGCAGGAGGCCATCGACACCTACCACCAGGCCGGCGAGGTGTTCGCCACGGTGTCCAGCCGGTCCGCCCTGCTGGGCCGGCTGGTCACCCTGCGCGGCGCGGCCAACTGCCTGCGCGAGTCCGGCCGGGTCGAGGAGGCGGTGGAGTACCGCCGGCTGGCGCTGGCCGGGGCCCTGGAACTGGTGGAGCTCTGGTCCTCGCCGCTGCCGCACCTCATGGCCGCCTTCGCGGCCCACGAGCTCGGGCTCGACCGCGCGGCGTTGAAGCGCTGGCCCGCCGCCGAGAAGGCCTACCGGCAGGCCCTGGACCACTTCGAGGCGGTCGGCCGGCCCGACTCCATGACCAAGACGCTCACCGAGCTGGGCACCGCCCTGATCGAGCAGGGCCGCGCCGACGAGGCCCGCGAGATCCTCACCGAGGCCCTGACCGATCTCAGCGCCGACAACGGTCGCTCCCGCGCCCGCCACACCACCCGCCCAGGCGCCACGACGTCCTCGTGACCGGGCGGGGGCGGCGCGCCCCGCGGCCGCCCCGCGAGGCCGCCCATATCGGTTCACCAATTCAGGCCGACGGGAAACCGGAAGCGCATCAAATGGATATCCGATTTCCGATCGGATAGAGGCTGACACGCTTCCCGACCTGCAATCCGTCCATCGCGGGACCGGTTCCGGGGATAGCCTGGGGGCAGAAAGACCCCAGTACGGCAGGGGACGACAGGGGCCGGCACCCCGAATGTTCCACCGCTCGAGTTCCTGAACACCGTGATCCGCCTTGTACGGAAGGATTCCCATGTCTGAGAACCACGATGCAATCGTCGTAGATGCGAAGACCGAGGAGGCGAGCGGCTGCCCGGTCCCGCACGGGCGGGCCCTGCACCCCACCCAGGGCGGCGGGAACGGCCAGTGGTGGCCGGAGCGGCTCAACCTGAAGGTGCTCGCCAAGAACCCCGCCGTGGCCAATCCGCTCGGCGGGTCGTTCGACTATCCCAAGGCGTTCCTCGCCCTCGACCTGCCGGCCGTCAAGCGGGACATCGCGGAGGCGCTCACCACCTCGCACGACTGGTGGCCGGCCGACTACGGCCACTACGGCCCGCTGATCATCCGGATGGCGTGGCACAGCGCGGGCACCTACCGGATCAGCGACGGCCGCGGCGGTGCCGGCGACGGCCAGCAGCGCTTCGCCCCGATCAACAGCTGGCCGGACAACGTCAGCCTCGACAAGGCCCGCCGCGTGCTCTGGCCGGTGAAGAAGAAGTACGGCCGCAGCCTCTCCTGGGCCGACCTGATGATCCTGGCCGGCAACGTCGCCCTGGAGTCGATGGGGTTCAGCACCTTCGGGTTCGGCGGCGGCCGTGAGGACACCTGGGAGCCGGAGGAGGACACCTACTGGGGCCCCGAGACCACCTGGCTCGGCGACGAGCGCTACACCGGCGACCGCGAGCTGGAGAACCCCCTCGGCGCGGTCCAGATGGGCCTGATCTACGTCAACCCGGAGGGCCCGAACGGCACCCCGGACCCGATCGCCGCGGCCCGCGACATCCGGGAGACCTTCCGCCGGATGGCGATGAACGACGAGGAGACGGTCGCCCTGATCGCCGGCGGCCACACCTTCGGCAAGACCCACGGGGCCGGACCTGCGGACAACGTCGGCCCCGATCCGGAGGCCGCCCCGATCGAGCAGCAGGGCCTCGGCTGGAAGAGCACCTTCCGGACCGGCAAGGGCGGCGACACGATCACCAGCGGCCTGGAGGGCGCCTGGACGGCCACCCCGGTGAGCTGGGACAACAGCTTCTTCGAGACCCTGTTCGGCTACGAGTGGGAGCTGACCAAGAGCCCCGCCGGCGCCTACCAGTGGAAGCCGAAGGACGGCGCCGGGGCCGGCACCGTGCCCGACGCCCACGACCCGTCGACGAGCCACGCCCCGACGATGCTCACGACCGACCTCTCGCTGCGCCTCGACCCCGTCTACGAGCCGATCTCGCGCCGCTTCCTCGCCAACCCCGACCAGCTGAAGGACGCCTTCGCCCGGGCGTGGTTCAAGCTGACCCACCGTGACATGGGCCCGGTCGCGCGGTACCTCGGCCCGGAGGTCCCGACCGAGCAGCTGCTCTGGCAGGACCCGCTGCCGGCGGTGACCCACCCGCTGGTCGACGCCGCGGACGTCGCCGCCCTCAAGGCCCGCGTCGCCGACTCCGGCCTGTCGGTCTCCGAGCTGGTGTCCACCGCGTGGGCGGCCGCCTCCTCCTTCCGCGGCAGCGACAAGCGCGGCGGTGCCAACGGCGGACGCATCCGCCTCCAGCCGCAGAGCGGTTGGGAGGTCAACGACCCCGACCGGCTGGCGACGGTGCTGCGCACCCTGGACGGCGTCCGGACGTCCTTCAACGCGGAGCTGACCGGGGGGAAGCAGATCTCGTTCGCCGACCTGGTGGTGCTCGCGGGCGCCGCGGGCGTCGAGCAGGCGGCCGGGAACGCCGGCTTCGACATCGAGGTCCCGTTCACGCCGGGCCGCGCGGACGCGTCGCAGGAGCAGACGGACGTCGAGTCCTTCGCGGCGCTGGAGCCCGGCTCCGACGGGTTCCGCAACTACATCGCCAAGGGCGACCGGCTGCCGGCCGAGTACCGGCTGATCGACCGGGCCAACCTGCTGACCCTGAGCACGCCCGAACTGGCCGTCCTCGTCGGCGGCCTGCGCGTCCTGGGCGCCAACCACGGTCAGACGCCGCTCGGCGTCTTCACCGCGACCCCCGGCTCCCTGACCAACGACTTCTTCGTCAACCTGCTCGACCTGGGCACGACCTGGACGCCGGCGACGGAGGACGCCGCCACGTTCGAGGGCCGCGACGCCGCCACCGGCGAGCTCAGGTGGACCGGCAGCCGCGTCGACCTGATCTTCGGGTCGAACTCCGAACTGCGCGCGGTGTCCGAGGTCTACGCGAGCGACGACGCGAAGGAGAAGTTCGTCACGGACTTCGTCGCGGCCTGGGACAAGGTGATGAACCTCGACCGGTTCGACCTCTCCTGACCGCGGCGTCCGGGCCGGCCCCGTGCGGGGGCCGGCCCGGACCCGTGCGGGGGCCTGACCCCCGGGCCGGCCGCCGGGCTCAGCGCCGGGCGGTGCGGCGCGCCGGCGGCGCTATGCGCACCGGCTCCTCGACGGGCGCGTTCTCGATGTCGTCCAGCTGCGCGACGATCGTGCTGCGCAGGTCGTCGTAGTCCTCGAAGCAGTGGTCGTTGAAGAGCGTGTAGCCCGACCACATCAGGTTGGCGCACACCCGCGCCGGCACCCGGCCGGTCCGCGCGCCCATGCCGACCAGCGCCACCGAGCCGATGCTGCCGGGCGCCTGCGCGTTCTGCCGGTGGACCGCCTGGAACGCGGCGGCGCACGCGAGGGCGACGTTCAGGGTCTCGCTGACGTTCTGCGAGGACTCCTCCATCGTCGGCGCCGAGATCAGGAACCGCGGGTTGGCCGCCCCGGACGGCACGCAGACCGCGCTCCCCACCGGGAGGCGCCCCCCGAACCCGGCGCGGATCGCCCGCTGGACGCGCAGCTGGATGCCCGCCCCGAGGTGCCGCTTGACGACCGCGTCCACCCCGCCGTCCATCCGCCCCCGGGAGTTGGTCGGGCTGACCCAGGCGTCGACCTGCTGGTCGAGGATCGAGCCCTGGTGGATCGCGATCTCGGGGTTATCGGCGAACGCGGCCCGCCACGCCTCCACCACCGTCGCACTGACGTCGCTCAGTACGACCTTCAGCGGCGGCTGTACGCGGTTCACGCTCATGCTTCACTCCCCGTTCGAGGCACGGTCCTTCTACCGGTCACGAAGCTAGCGGGCCCCACTGACACCGACACTCGTCGCCGGGTTCCCGCCGGTCGGGGCGCTCCCCCCGGCCGGCGCAGAGCCCGGATCCCCGCATCGGCGGAGGCTGTCGGTGGCCTGACGTAGTGTCCGGAACCGTCACGGGGAGACCGGCCGACGCGCCGGTCGTCCCCCTTCCCGCAGCACCGTCCGACAGTTCGGAGTCCTCCGCCATGAGCGATGCCAACGCCCCCGCCACGCCCGACCCGGCCGACCCGCTGGCCCTCGCGGAGCTCTTCGCGGGCGGCGGCGAACCCTGGCTCCCGCTGCTGAAGCCGGTCATCGAGGCGCAGCCGGACGCGGCCGCGTTCATCGGCCCGGGCCGCGGCCAGCAGGTCGTCCCCGTCCGCGAACTGACCTTCCAGGCGCTCAAGCCCCACGCGCCGCACAAGTGGAAGGTCGTGGTCTTCGGCCAGAACCCGTACCCGAGGCCGGAGAGCGCCACCGGCATCGCGATGTTCGACAACACCTTCCACGACTGGAAGGACAGCCAGTTCGGCAGGGTCGTCAGTATCCGCTGCATCATCAAGGCGGCGGCGATGTGGAAGTACGGCATCCCCAAGAAGACCCCGATCGCCGACATACGCGCGCTGTTGAAGAAGGAGGACACCGTCCAGCCGCCGGAGTGGTTCCAGGCGATGCTGACCCAGGGCGTCCTGCTGCTGAACGCCTCGCTCACCGCCGGCACCGACGAGGCGCGGGGGACCGACCGGCACGCCGTCTTCTGGCGGCCCGTCGCCGAGCGGATCGTCGAGGAGATCCTCAGGGCCAAGCAGGACGCCGACGAGGAGGACCGCGGCGTCGTCTTCGCGTGGTGGGGGGCCCACGCGCGCAACCTGAAGAAGGTCGTCCTCCGGCTCCAGGAGAAGTACCCCGACGTCGACGTCCGGCACATCGACCACGCAAACCCCGCCGCGCAGGGCGACATCTTCTGCGACGACGACCACTTCGCCACCGTGAACGCGGCCCTCGCCTCCCAGGGCGCCGACGAGATCGACTGGCTCCCGAGCAAGGGCTGGAACGAGCGCGCCGCGGAGGCCGGCGGGGCGGACGGCGGCACCGCCGAACGCATGGGCGCCTTCATCGCCTCCACCATGGAGCTGCACCAGCTCTACCTGGAACGGCTCGCGAGCGTCAAGGACGAGGGGCTCGTCCTCCCGGAGATCACCGGGGTGTTCGACACCCCGCTGATGGACTTCCGCGAGGCCGTCGCCCCGGTCGCCGGGCTGCTCGCCGGGCTGGACCGGCACGTCGGGCAGTCCCACGAGTTCGGCCGGACGCGGGTGGACGGGGCGTCCGGCGGCCTCTCCGCCGACGCGATCGCCGCCCTCCACCTCTACACCTGCGAGTCCGCGTTCTACCGGGAGATCAACGCCGTGCTGCGCTCCCCGGACCGGGCCAGGCTCGTCCCCTACCTCCCCTACCTGCGGCTGCTGTTCTCGGCGGTGTCCCAACTTCCGGTGCGCACCGAGCCGTTGTGGCGCGGGGTGTCGCTGGACCTGCGCGCCCAGTACCCGCTGGGGCGGACCGTGACGTGGTGGGGCGTCTCCTCGTGCACGTCCGAGCCCGGTGTGGCGCGGGGGTTCCTCGGCAGCCGCGGCAGGCGGACGCTCTTCGAGGTGCAACCCGCCCGCGCGGTGGGCATCCGCAGCTTCTCGGCCTTCACCGGCGAGGAGGAGTTCATCCTCCTGCCGGGCACGCAGCTGAAGGTGACGGACGTGAAGACCGAGCGCAGCGGCCTGTGCACCGTGCGGCTGACGGAGCTGGACGAGCAGACCCTCGTCTCCTGAGCGTCCGCCCGGGTGCCCGGCCCGCCGCCCCGGACGGCGGGCCGGCCGTACCGGCCTACCAGGCCAGCTCCACGCCGTCCGGGGTGCCGTCCTCGGCGCGGAACGTCCCGGTCGGGCCGTCGTCGCCCAGGGTCGCGAGCAGCACCGGGATGCGGGCGCCCTGCCGGGCGGTGAGCCGACCGCGGTGGCCGTTGAGGTCCGTCGCCACGAACCCCGGCTCGGCCGCGTTGACCAGGATCGCGGTGTCCCGCAGCTCGTTGGCGTAGGTCACGGTGACGGCGTTGAGCGCGGCCTTCGACGTGTTGTACGCGAGCAGGGCCGGAAAGACCCCGGGCGGGAAGACCCCGGTCGGGTCGTCCTTCGCCGCCCCGTGGGCGAGCGAGCCGAGCACGCTGCTCATGTTCACGATCCGGCCGGCCGGTGAGCGGCGCAGCAGCGGCAGCACCGCGTTGGTGACCCGCACGACGCCGAAGACGTTGGTCTCGTACGCGGCCCGCACCTCGGCGACCGGGGTCTCGCTCGGCAGGACCTCCGGGCCGGCGACACCGGCGTTGTTCACCAGGACGTCGAGCCGCTCGACCTCGTCGGCCAGCCGCCCGGCCGCCCGGGCGACCGAGGCGTCGTCGGTGACGTCCAGCGCCAGCACCTGCGCGTCGATGCCCTCCGCCCGCAGCGCCCGCCCGGCGGACTCGCCGCGGGCGGCGTCCCGGGCGCCGAGGTAGACGGTCCCGCCCAGCAGGCCGAGCTCACGGGCCACGGCGAAACCGATTCCCTTGTTGGCGCCCGTCACGAGTGCGACCGGGGAACCGGCGGAATTCAGGGACTTGGCAGACATGGCTACTCCGGCTCTGGGCGGGGAAACGGACGCGTCGCAAATATCGGTCCCTGGGGAATTCCTGTCAAGCGTCCGCCGGCCTCACCCGGAGCTGACACATTCTTATGATTCATTTGTTGAAAGGCCCGTTGACCCGTCCGGAGCGCATTGTTACGTTCGACCGGCCGTCCGAATTTCGCGAATGAGGTCGCCCACGTTCTCCGCGAGTTCCCGATCGTCCCATCGACGTTGACGGTTTCACGGCGTCTTCGAAGCGGAAAGGACCAGCATGCCCACCCCCTCCGGTACCGTCCCCCAGGAGCAGCGGAGCGCCGGCGAGGCCGGATCGTCGGCCCTGGCGCGGCTCCCCTCCCTGACCGGGCTGCGCTTCGTCGCCATCTGCGTCGTCTTCGCCTCGCACGCGGCCCTGTTCGGCGCCCTGCGCACCGGCCGCGACTACTCCGTCCTCTACCCGCTCGGGGCCCTCGGCGTCTCGCTGTTCTTCGTTCTCAGCGGATTCGTCCTCACGTATTCCGCCCGGAGCGGGGACAGCGCCCCGGCGTTCTGGCGCCGGCGGTTCGTCAAGATTTATCCGGCCCACCTGGTGGCCTGGACCGCCGTCATGCTCCTCATCCGGGCGGGGAACGTCCCGCGGGTCCCGCCGGGCTCCGCGCCGCCGCTTTCGCACGACCTCGCCAACCTCTTCCTGGTGAATACCGTCGCGCCCGGGTGGTGGTCGGTGGACGGCGGCAACGGGGTGGCCTGGTCACTCGTCTGCGAATTGTTCTTCTACGCGCTCTTCCCGGTGCTCCTGCCCCTCGTCCGCCGGATACGGCCCGAGTGGCTCGTCGCCGGGGCGGTCGCGGCCGTCGCCGCGGCCTGGCTGGTCCCGCTGCTCGCCCTCGGTCTCGGCGGGGCGGCGACGGGCAGCCCGCTGGGGGCGGACCTCTCCGTCGACCAGCTCTTCTACGCCTACTTCTGGCCGGTCGGCCGGCTGCCCGAGTTCGTCCTGGGCATGGTGCTCGCCCGGCTCGCGGTGCACCGCCCGCGGACCCGGGTCGGCATCGTCCCCTCGGCCGCCCTGGTCGTCGCCGTCCTGGCGGCGGGCCCGCACGTGCTGCCGTCGGTGTTCCTGCTGACGGCGGTCACCGTGGTGCCGCTCGCCCTGCTCATCCGGGCCACCGCCGCGGCCGACCTCAACGCGACCCGGTCCCTCCTGCGGTCGCCGCGGGCGGTCTTCCTCGGGGAGGTCTCCTACGCGTTCTACCTCCTGCACTTCACGGCGTTCATGGTCCTCTACCACTACCTGCCGCAGAGCTGGCCGAACGCGCTGCTGGTGGTCCTGGTGTTCGTCCTCGGCCAGTTCGCCGCCTGGCTGCTCCACGCCCGGGTGGAGGTGCCCGGGATGCGCCGCTTCGCCGTCTCGCGTGCCCGGCGTCGTGCCGCCGCCGCGCCGTCGTCGGCGGCCGGCCGGGCCTGAGCGGCCGGCCCCCCGACAGGCCGGCCGCCCCCGACAGGTCGGGCGCCGCACGTGCGGCCGGGACGCCCACGCGTCCGGGTCGCACGTGCGCCCGTCAGTCCGTCGCCGTCACGTATCCCGCCTCGGCCATCGCCGCGAGCATGTGGTCCTGAACCCGGACGAGGACGTCCGCGGCCCGGCCGAGTTCACCCGGCGGCGTCTGCGCGAAGGCCTCCGCGAGCAGTTCGCAGCGCGCGGCCCGGACGCGCTCCAGGACCCGGCGCCCGTCCGGGGTGATCGCGATCAGCCCGGAGCGGCCGTCGGCCGGGTCCGTGCGGCGGCCGACGAGGTTGCCGGCCTTCAGGGGGCGGAGCTGCAACGAGACGGTCGAGACGTCGACGTGCAGACAGTCCGCCAGGTCGGACACCCGCATCGCCCCGGCGACGTCGAAGTGTTCCAGCAACCGCAGCGCGCTGGGCGAGAGGTCACTGTCCGACAGCCGGGCCACCTCGGCGCGGACGTGCCTGCTCTCGCTCCACCGCACCACCGCCGAGAGCGCGACCTCCAGGCGGGCCAGCTCCGGTGTGGCGGAGGGCTTCTTCGGTGTCGCTCGGGGCGCCGTCCTGGGTGAGGTCATCCGACCAGGCTACGCCGGGGCGCGCCTGCCACGATCGGTGCGGTGCGCGGCGGCCGGGGCCCCGGGAGGGCCGAGCAGCGTCGCGAGCCCGTAGGCGAACCTCCCCGGGAGCCAGACCCAGTCGTGCCCGCCCGGGAACTCGTCGTAGGTGAGGCGGTAGCCCTTGCCGGCCAGCACGGTGCGCAGGTGCCGGTTGGACGCCAGCATCGTGGCCAGGCCGCTGGGGAAGACGTCGTCGTCGAGCAGCCCCGCCGCCAGGTAGACCTCCAGCGGCAGCCGCTCCGTCGCGGCGTACTGCCGCGCGAGCCAGTCGGGCCGGCCGTCCCGCGCCGCGCCGAACGCGCCGATCAGCGAGATCACCTTCCCGAAGACGTCGGGCCGGCGCCACGCCGCGTACATGGCCGTCAGGCCGCCCAGGCTGGCGCCGCCGACGACCGTCGTCGCCGGCCGGGGCCGGACGCCGAAGTGCTCCCGGGCCCAGGCGAGGAGCTCCTCGCCGAGGAACGTGCAGTAGGCGTCCGACAGGTTGAGGTCGCGCGACCGGTGCCCGCGCGGGTCGGGCATCAGCGCGATGAACGGGACGACGTCCCCGGCCGCGACGAGCCCGTCGAACACGGCGGCGATCGAACCGATCTCCACGAGCTCCCAGCCGTCCAGCAGGACCACGACCGGGGTGTCCTCGCCGGGCACCAGCCCCGCCGGGGTGTAGGTGTGGACGGCGGACGGCCGGCCCAGCGCCGCACTGCCGACCTCGTGGACGGCCGTGCGGCCGGCCCCGGCCCCGGCCCCGGTCCGGGCCGGGCGGGCCGGGGCCGCCAGGTCGAGCAGCGAGACCGTGCGCCCCCAGGGCGACGACGGGAGCCCCTGGTCGGGGTGGTGGACGGCCCTGGGGTTGTACGGGTCGGCCCGGCGGCCGGCGAAGTGGGCGGTCCAGTCGAAGGCACCGCCGGCCGACCCGGGGGAGACGTCCCGGGTGAAGCCGTAGGTGACCCGCGTGTCGCACGGCAGCCGCAGGCTGACGTGCCAGATGTCCGTCCCTGCGAGGTTGGCCAGCTCGAACTCCGCCGCCGCGGCGGGGGACACCCCGTCGCACAGCGTCCACGGACCGGACGCCGCCGGAGCACGGAGCAGGAACGTGACGCAGACGGCCGAGGGATCGCCGGCGATCGGCTCGACGAGCGGCGTGGTGGCCGCTTCGACCACCGTCCAGAACTCTGCCGAGGCCGCCATCGTATTGACCCCGGCGGTGAGTTCGGCCAGCAGAGGGCTCCTCAGGACCGTCCGCCACGGCCCGGCCCGGTCGGGCCTCACAACATCGTTCGTCATCCTGGTTCCCTGCGAAGTGGTCGGTGGGACGGGTCCGGCGGTGGTTCCGGCCGGGCGCCCCGCCCTCGGGGGAGGGGCGGGGCGCCGGTCATGGGGGGCGGGGGCTTTCGGCTCAACCCGCCTGCGTGGCGGCCTCCTCCAGCGACGGCTCGGCGGCGGGGGCGGGCTCCGGCAGCCCGGGCAGCAGGAAGCTCGCGCCGAGGATGAGCGCCACCGCACCGAAGACGAACCAGTAGGCCCCGTGGAACCCGCCCGCGGTGGAACCACCGCCCACGGTCTGCAGGATCAGGGTGATCACCGCGATGCCGACCGCCGCGCCGAGCTGGTTGAGGATGAACAGGGCCGAGCTGCCCTGCGGGACGAGGTGGGGCGGCAGCGTGCGGTACAGCGAGCCCATCGTCGGGGCGCCGACGAAGCTGAGCCCGACCCCGAACACGACGGCGCCCAGCACCGGCCAGACGTCGGACGTGCCGGCGCCGATCGTGGTGAGGATCAGCACCCCGACACCCCCCGCCGCGGCGCCCCAGCGGGCGAGCGCGCGCGGTCCGAGCCGGTCGGAGAGCCGGCCGGCCAGCGGCATGGCGGCGGCGCAGCCGATGCCGTAGGGCGCCAGGAGGAGGCCGGCGCCCAGGGCGCCGCGCCCGTGCAGCTGCTGGTAGTAGAGCGGCAGGATGAACAGGTTCGCGAAGGTGGCCATGCCGATCAGGGTCATCACCGAGACGGCGGCGGAGAAGCTCGGCCTGGCGAACAGCCGCAGGTCGATCAGGGGCGGCGTGCCGCGCTCCCGCAGGGCGTGGACGGCGTAGGCGGCCAGCAGCGCGGCCCCGGCGGCGAGCGGCGCCAGCACCGGCCAGACGGTGAACGCCGCATGGTTGGCGGCCTGGTTCATGGCGAGGACGAGCAGGGCGAAACCGGGGCCGAGCAGTGCCACCCCGACGAGGTCCAGGCGGACGGGGTTCTCCTGCGCGGCGGGCTCGTCGGAGGGCAGCACCCGGAGGGCGCCGAGGAACGCCACGGCGCCGAGCGGCAGGTTGATGAAGAAGATCCAGCGCCAGTCGAGGGCCTCCAGCACGACGCCGCCGACGATCAGGCCGAGCACGGGGCCGGACGAGAGGACCACGCCCATCAGGCCCATGACGCGTCCCGCGCGGGTGGGGCCGGCGGCCCGGGCCAGGATCATCAGGAGGAGCGGGTCGAGGATTCCGGCGCCGAGGCCCTGGACGACGCGGAAGGTGATGAGGCTGGCGATGTTCCACGCGAGCCCGGCGGCCAGCGAGGCGGCCAGGAACAGCACCAGGCCGAAGAGCCAGAGCCGTTTCACGCCGAAGCGTCCGACGGCCCAGGTCGTCACCGGGATCGCGACGGTGAGGGCCAGCAGGTAGCCGGTGGACACCCAGCCGACCGTGCTCAACGAGGTGTGGAAGTGCTGGGCGAGCGTGTTCACGCCGACGGCGACCACGGTGCCGTCGATGATGCCCATCGTCCCGCCGAGAAGGATCACGCTGATCAGTCGCCTGAGCGCGGGTTCCAGACGGTCGTCTGCCGCAGCGGTCATGAAGGTTCGTCTCCCGTGAGAAGGGTGCGAATGGCGAGGGCGGTGCGCCGGGCCGAGCGACGGGGCCACCGGGCCGGTCGGGCGGGAGAGGGCGCGCCGTTGAGAAGGCACCGGGAGCTGACTAATACTTGGAGAGCCCCCGTTCCATTAGGAGAGTATGCCCGTGCCGGACGGTGACGCAACGATTGGTTACAATCTGTTAATGATCGGCGAGGTGTCCCCGGGGGCCGCCGCGCCGTTGCGGGAGTGCCGAGGGAGTGGGTGGACGTGGTGACGGTCGAGGGCGGTCCGGTCCTGGTGGCGGCTCAAGGGGAGCCGCTGGCCGTGGAGTTCGCCAACACGATCTATCCCCACCGGCGCGTCCTCCAGGATCACCTGCGGGACGGGGCCGCGGCCGCGCAGTGGCTGCTGGACAGGGCCGGCGCCTTCCGTCCGGCACTCGCGACGGTCGGGGTGGGCGGGCTGGACGACGCGGGCCTGGCCCGTCTGGTCGGCCTGCGGGACGCCGTCCGGGACGCCCTTCGCGCGGTGGTGACGGACGATCAGATACCGGGTCCGGCACGGGCGGTGATCAACACGGCCAGTGCGTTGTCGCCGCGCTGGCCGGTCCTCGACTGCGGTGCGTCGATCGAGATCGTCTGCGGCACCGGGACGGATCCGGTGGCCGAGGCCATGGCCTCGATCGCCCAGTCCGCCGTGCACGTCCTCGGTGGTCCGCTGCGGCCGCTGGTGCGGATCTGCCCGGCCGAGGGCTGCCCGATGTTCTTCGTCAAGGACCATCCGCGGCGTTCCTGGTGCACTCCGGCCTGCGGCAACCGCAACCGGGTCGCGCGCCACCACGCCCGCCGCCAGGCCCAGTCGGACCCGGTGATCTGACCGGGCGTCTGCTCCGGCCCCTCCCGGCCCCTCCCGTCCCGTCTCGTCTCGGCCCTGTCCCGTCTCGTCTCGGCCCTGTCCCGTCCCGTCCGGTCCCGGCACGTCCTGCCCCGGTGTGGCCGTCCGATCCGGCGTGCCCCGGCCCGGGTGACGGATCGTCGGGCATATGGTTTGATTGCTCAAACTAAAGGGGTAGGTCTCCGGCGCCCGGGTCACGAAGGCGCGGATCCCCGGCGCGCCCGCCGGCCCGCAGCGAGCCCGCATCCCGTGCCCGGCTCGCGTCCGTACACCGGCCCGGCACGCCCGCGTGCGGCGCCGCCCGCCGGACCACCGCCGTACCGCGGACCATCGCCGGACCACCGCGGTACCGGGCCCCACGGGCGGACCACCGCAGCCGGCGTCGGCGGCGCTCCCGCCGCACGCGTCGGCAGGTGACCCCGAACCACCGTCATCCGAGAGGGAACCCATGGCCACAGCAGTCATCACGGGCGGGACCGACGGCATCGGCCGCGCTCTCGCCGACACCTATCTGGACCGCGGCCACGAGGTGCTGATCGTCGGCACCAGCGAAGGGAAGGGCCGGGCGTTCGTGGAGTCGGCCGGCCGGCGCGGGGCAGGCGACCGGGCGCGGTTCCTCCAGGCCGACCTCAGCCTGGTCGCGGAGAACCGCCGCGTGATCGACCGGATCGCGGAGGAGTACCGGGCGGTCGACGTCCTGGTGCTGGGTGCGCGCTACCACCGGTCGACGCGGGCGGAGACCCCGGACGGGTTCGAGAGCAACTTCGCGCTCTACTACCTGAGTCGCTACCTGCTCAGTCACGGCCTGGTCGGGCTCCTCGGCCGCGCCGAGCGCGCGACCGTGCTCAACTTCGGCGGCTCGGGCCTCACCGGCCCCGTCCGCTGGAACGACCTGCAACTGCGCCGCAACTACCCCGGCACGGGCGCCCTCGGCCACGGCGCGGCGCTCTGCGACCTCCTCGGCGTCCACTTCACCAGGGCCTACGCCGACACCCCCGTCCACTACGTGCTGAACCATCCCGGGGTCGTCTCCACCAGCTTCGCCGGCGAGTACGACGCCTTCACGGCGGCCCATGTCGACGGGTTGCGGACATCGGGCAAGCCGGTGTCCCTGGCCGTCGCGCAGATCCTCCCGTACCTCGACGCGCCGCCGGCGAGGCTCACGGCGGTCCTGGAGGGCAGGCAACTGCCCACCGACACCCCTGCGTTCGACCCCGCGGCCGCCGAGCGCCTGCACGCGATCACCGAGAAGCTGCTCGCCGACCTGCCGCGGTGACGGGCGGCGGGTGACCCCGGACCGGATCCGGCGGACGTGTTCCGCCGGACCCGGTCCCCGGCGTTCCCGGGTGTCCGGAGGCGGCCGGCGAAGGGCGGACGCCGTCGGGGCCCTCACCGGGCGAGGCCGCCCGGTACGGCGGCCAGCAGCTCCCGGGTGTAGGGGTGCGCGGGCGACGCGAACACCTGCTCCACCCGGCCGGTCTCGACGAGCCTCCCGCCGCGCATCACGCCGACCCGGGAGGCGATCTGACGGACGACCGCCAGGTCGTGCGAGATGAAGAGGTGGCCGAGCCCCAGCTCGGCCTGGAGTTCCGCGAGCAGGTCCAGGATCTGTGCCTGGGACGACACGTCGAGCGCCGACACGGGCTCGTCGCACACGAGCAGATCCGGCTCCAGGGCCAGGGCGCGGGCGATGGCGACGCGTTGACGCTGGCCGCCGGAGAGCTCGGCCGGGCGCCGGTCCAGCAGTGCGGCGGGCAGGCGCACCCGGTCGAGGAGGGAGGCGGCCCGGCCGGCGCGTTCGGCGCGGGAGCCGATCCGGTGGGCGCGCAGCGGCTCGGAGACGATCTCGGCGACGGACAGCCGGGGCGACAGCGAGGCGTAGGGGCTCTGGTGGACGAACTGCATGCGGCGGCGCAGCCGGCGCAGTGCGCCGCCGCCCAGGCGGGTGACGTCCTGCCCGTCGAAGGTGATCCGGCCGGAGGTCGGGTCGGTGAGGCGTACCAGCATGCGTGCGGTGGTCGACTTGCCCGATCCCGATTCGCCGACCAGGGCGAGCGTCTCGCCGCGCCCGATCCGCAGGCTGACGCCGTCGACCGCCCGCGGCCCGGGGTTCCGGTCGCCCCGGTGGCCGGGGAACTCCTTGACCAGGTCCTCGGCCAGGAGCAGGTCCCCCGCGCCGGCCGGGCGGTCCCCGGGTCCGTCCGCCCTGTCCGCCGCGTCCGCCGTCCGGCTCCGCAGCGCCGCCCGCGGCCGGTCCGGGCCGGGGCCCGTCGTCGGGCTCACCCTCGGGGCCGCCGCCAGCAGGGCGCGCGTGTAGGGGTGGGCGGGAGCGTCGAGGACCTGCCGCACCGGGCCGCTCTCCACCACCTCGCCGCGCTCCATGACGGCGACCCGGTCGGCCCGGTCGGCGGCGACGCCGAGGTCGTGGGTGATCAGCAGGACGGCGATGCCGCGCTCGCGGGTCAGCGCGCCGATGTGGTCGAGGATCTTCCGCTGGACGGTGACGTCCAGTGCGCTGGTGGGCTCGTCGGCGATGACCAGCCGGGGGCGGGCGGCGAGCGCGATGGCGATCAGCACCCGTTGGCGCATGCCCCCGGACAGTTCGTGGGGGTGGCGGCGGGCGACCGACTCCGGGTCGGGCAGCCCGGCCTCGCCGAGCAGCTCCACGGCGCGGCGGGCCGCCGCCGGCCGGTCGGCGAGCCGGTGGATCAGCAGGACCTCGGCGACCTGGCGTCCGATGCGCTGCACCGGGTTGAGCGCGACCATCGGGTCCTGCGGGATCAGGCCGATCTCGCGGCCCCTGAGCCCGCGCAGGGCGGCGTCCCCGGCCCGGGCCAGGTCGGTGCCGGCGAACAGGATCGCGCCCCCGTCGAGCGAGCCGCCACTCGGCAGCAGCCCCAGCACCGCGTGCGCCGCCGTGCTCTTCCCGGAGCCCGACTCGCCGACCAGCGCCACGACCTCGCCCGGCCGGACGCTCAGGTCGACGCCCCGGACGGCGGCCACGGTGCCGGCCCTGCTCCGGTAGGAGATCCGCAGCCGCCGGATGTCCAGCAGCGGTCCGTCGGTCATCGTGCCTCCTGGTCTTCACCGTCGAGGGAGCGGGCGATGCGGTTCGCGGCGAGCACGGTGGCCGCGATGACGAGCCCCGGCAGGGTGGTGAGCCACCACGCGGTGGCGAGGTGGTTGCGGCCGTCCGAGACGAGCGAGCCCCACTCGGGGGCGGGCGGCTGCGCGCCGTAGCCGAGGAAGGAGAGCGAGGAGACCTGGAGGACGACCGCACCGAAGTCGATCGCCGCGTAGACCAGCACCGGCCCCGCGGAGTTCGGCAGCACGTGCCTCAGCAGCACCGCCGGCCACCGGTTGCCGGACGCCCGCGCCGCCTCCACGTAGGTGGACCGCCGGACCTTCAGCACTTCGGCGCGCATGATCCTGGCGAACGTCGACACACTGGTCACCCCGACCGCCAGCGCCACCTTGAGGGTGCCGAACCCGAGCGCCGTCACCAGCGCGAGCGAGAGCAGCAGGCCGGGGACGGAGAGCAGGACGTCGGTGAGCCGCATCACCACGTCGTCCACGACGCCCCCGCGGTAGCCGGCGAGCAGCCCCGCCGGCGAGCCCGCGACCAGTCCGACGGCCACGGCGAGCACGGCCGCCTGCAAGGTGGGGAGGGCGCCGTGCACGATGCGGGCGAGGAGGTCCCGGCCCAGCTGGTCCGTGCCGAACGGGTGGCCGGGGCCGGGGGGCAGCAGCTTCTCCCGCGGCGCGGCGGCCAGCGGATCGTACGGGGAGAGCAGGCCGGGGAGGAACGCGGCCGTCACCAGGACGGCGACCAGCAGCACCGAGAGCACCAGGCCGGGCCGGAGCAGCCAGAACCGGGCGCGGCGGCGGAACGGGGACGGCGCTCCCGCAGGCTCCGCGGCGGCCCGTGGAAGGTCCCCCGCGGAGGCCGGGGCGTCCGCGTCCGGGACGGTCAAGTCCGTCATGTCCGCACCGCCGGCCTGGTCGTCGTGGTCGTCGTGGTGATCCGGGGGTCCAGCAGCGGCTGGAGGAGGTCGACGGCGAGGGTGGTCAGGACGAACGCGACGGCGCCGAGGATGACCACCCCCTGGACGACCGGGATGTCCTGCGCCGTCACGGCGGCCGCCGTCTCGCGTCCTATCCCGGCACGGGCGAAGACGGTCTCGACGACCACGGCGCCGCCCAGGACGTTGCCGGCCATGATGCCGGCCAGCGTCAGGGACGGGATCGACGCGTTGCGCAGGGCGTGTCCGAACAGGACCCGCCGCCGGCTCGCGCCCTTGGCCAGGGCGGTCTGGACGTACGGTTCGGCCAGCGCGGTCCGCAGGCCCTTCGCCAGGACCTGCGCGATCAGGGCGGCCCCCGGCAGGGCCAGCGTGACGGACGGCAGGACCAGCGCGGCCGGGCCCGCGTCGCCGAAGGCGGGGAAGAGCCGCCAGCGGAACGACAGGAGCTGTACCAGCACCAGGCCGACCCAGAAGGTCGGAGCGGACACCCCCAGCGCCGGCAGCGAGAGGAGGAGCTGGCGCAGCCAGCCGCGCCCGGTCCAGCTGCCGGCCAGCGCAAGGGCGGTGCCCAGGGCCACCGCCAGCAGCATGGCGGCGGCGGCCAGTTGGACGGTCGTCGGGAGCGCCTGCCCGAGCAGGTCGGTGACCTGCACGCCGCTCTGCACGGAGCGCCCGAGGTCGCCCTGGACGGCGTGCAGGAGCCGGGTGGCGTACTGGTCGGCGGCCGGCCGGTCGAGCCCGTACTGGTGGCGCAGCGCGTCGATCTGCGCCTCGGTGACGGTGCTGGCGTCGCCGCCGCCCGAGGCCATGATCGTGGCCGGGTCGCCGGGGAGCAGGTACAGCACGCCGAAGGAGAGCGTGTAGGCGGCCCACAGTACGAACACGGCCTGGAACAGCCGTCGTAGGAGATAGTTCCTCATCATCGCCTTCGGGAGGCCGGGTGGGGGAGGTGTGCGGGAGGGGACCGGCAGGTCAGGACAGCCAGGCGTCGTGGAACTGCACCTGCGAGGAGGAACCGAGGCTGACGCCGTGCACCCCGGTGCTCAGCGCGTACACGCTCGTCATCTCGAACACCGGTATCTGGTAAGCCTGTTCGAGCACCCGGCGCTGCGCCTTGGCGACGAGGTCGGCGCGCTTGGCGGGGTCGGCCGCGGCGGCCTGCGCGTCCAGCAGGTTCTGCAGCTCCGGGTCCTGGATGTGGGACAGGTTGAGCAGCTTGTCGGAGAACGCGCTGCGCAGGATGTCCGGGTCGGCCCTGGTGCCGTTGCCCCAGGCGAGGTCGTAGTCGCCGCTCTTCTGGGCCAGTTGGTAGTCGGGGATGGTCAGGACCCTGAGCGTGATCCCGATGCCGGCCTGCTTCACCTGCTGCTGGACGAGCTCCAGGACGGACTTGTTGGGGCCGAAGTTGGTGGCGAGGATGACCTTGAGGTCGAGCTTCACGCCGTTCTTCGCGCGGATGCCGTCCGGGCCGGGCGTCCAGCCGGCCGCGTCCAGCAGCCGTCCCGCGGCCACCGGGTCGTGGGCCAGGAGGCCGGAGTTGTCCTGGTAGGCGGTGGTGGTGCTGGACAGGGAGCTGGTGGCCGGGCGGTAGTTGCCGCTCAGGACGGTGTCGACGACCTCCTTGCGGTCGACGGCGATCTCCAGGGCCCTGCGCACGGCGATGTCGCCCGGCTGGGGCCGGGAGGTGTTGATGCTCAGCGCCACGGGCACGCCGGGGTTCGAGCGGGCCAGCAGGGTCACGCCCAGGCCCTTGAGCGCCGCCTCGTCCTGCGGGGCGACTCCGGCGATGGCGTGGATCTGCCCGGACCCGAGGCTGCCGGTGCGCACCCCGGACTCCGGGACCACCGTGAAGCTGATCCGCTCCAGGTAGGCGGGGCCGGCGTGTCTCCACAGGGAGGAGCCCCCCGCGTAGTCGGCCCGCCGGCTCAGCTCCACCGACTTCCCGGGCGTGTAGCCGTCCAGGTTGAAGGGGCCGGAGCCGGTCAGCGGGCCGGCGCAGAGGCTCTCGGGGCTCCGCTTGAGCGTGGACGGGGCCAGCAGCCCGAGCGTGGATGTCGAAGTGGCCTGGAGGAACTGGGCGTTGGGCTGGTCGAAGGTGACCTTGGCGGTGCGGGTGTCGACGACCTCGGTGCTCCGGTAGCCGCTGAGGTAGCCGGAGCCGGGGATCGACTTGGCGCCGAGCCGGAAGACGGCGTCGAGGTTCTCCTTGACGGACTGCGCGTCGACGGGCGTGCCGTCGCCGAAGGTCAGGCCGTCGCGCAGGTGGAAGGTGAACGCCGACGCGTCGGGGCTGACGTCCCAGGAGTCGGCGATCCAGGGGACGATCCTGCCGGTCGCCGGGTCCTGGTCGGTCAGCGAGTCCACCAGCCCGCGGGCGGCGTAGACGGCGTCGTTGGTGGCCGCCTGGTGCGGGTCGACGCAGGTCGGGTCCGAGCCCAGCGCGAAGGTCAGGTGACCGCCGGCGCGCGGCTCGGCGGAGTCGCCGCCGTCGGAGGGGGCCGAGGAGCAGGCGGCCAGCGCGAGCGACAGGACGACGGCCGAGGTGAGCAGGCCGGCGGGGTGGCGTGAGCCGGGCATGGGCGGGGCCTTTCGGGTGCGAGGTGGTGGGCGGCGGTGCGGCGGGGGAGGGTGCCCGCCGCACCGGGGACGTGCTCGGGCGGCCGGTGGCCGCCCGTTCGCGGGAGGAGGTCAGGCGTGCCCCATCCGGAATCCGATCCCGCGGAGCGTGACGATCCAGCACGGGTCGCCCAGCTTCTTGCGCAGCGCGCTGACGTGGGTGTCGATGGTCCGGCTGGCCTTGGCGCCCAGCGGCCGGCCGTCGTACTGGTAGTCCCAGACGTCGGCCATCAACTGGGCGCGGGAGAAGACGGTCTGCGGCTTCGAGGCGAGTTGGTGGAGCAGCGAGAACTCGATGCGCGTCAGCTTGACCGGCCGGCCGTTGATCCGGGTCTCCCGGGTGTCCGGGTCGATGCACAGGGAGCCGATCGCGATCGGCTGCGACCGGGGGAGGGCCGCCGGCCGTGAGCCGGCGCGCCGCAGGACGGCCTCGATGCGCGCGAGGAGTTCCCGGAAGCCGAGCGGCTTGGCCATGCAGTCGTCGCAGCCGGCCTGGAGGGACAGGATGCGGTCGAGGTCGGTGCCGGGCTCGGTGAAGGCGATGATGGGGATGTCACTGGCGGCCCGCAGCAGCCGGCAGACCTCCAGTCCGTCGATATCGGGCAGTGCAAGGTCGATCAGGAAGAAATCGGACTTCGGATACCTTTCGAGCGCCTCGGCTCCGGTCCGGCAATGGTCGGTGTCAAATCCGTGGCGCCGTAGGGCGGCACTCAGGCCGTCGACCCCGATCGTGTCGGAATCCGCTACCAGTACCTGCATGACTCTCAAGCCCCCGTGAAGATCGTTCGAATCGCATTGAGCAGGTTAGCCCCGTTCCGGTGTGCGTCAAAGGTCTGGCGAGGCATTTAACGCTGCTGCAAAGTTCTGGCAACTGTCGTGCACATAGGCCCAGTTGGCAGGATCGAAGTGGCGGCCCGGCGTCAAGGGACATGTAGTCCCCCTGATAGTTCCTTAAAGCTCGGAGGGAGGCTCCGTGGCCCCCCGGCAGCGGCCGCGGCAGCGGAATGACAGGTTCCGCCCGGGGCGGCCTGACGTTTCCCTGACAGGCATTTGCAGATAACCTTGACTTTTTTGCTTGAATCCTGCAGTGGCCGTGGCGGAAGATTTTCGTGTCCGGCGGAAACCCCGGCGGAGCTTTCCGGGTCATTGCGAACTGTCGTGAATTACTGAACCCAGGAAGAGTCCACACGCGATTGCCACTTCGAACGGGAGAGGTGAATGAGCGCTTCGGTAGTCATTGCGGGAGCCGGGCCGGCCGGGCTCGTGCTCGCCGGCGAACTGCGATTGGCGGGCATCGATGTCGTGGTCCTGGAACGCCTTTCCCGGCGGACCGCGGAATCGCGCGGAATCGGGCTGACCATCCGCACCGTCGAGACCTTCGCCCAGCGCGGGCTGCTGCGCCGCTTCGGCGACCTCGGCACCAGCGACCAGGGGCACTTCGGCGGCGTCCCGGTCGACCTCGGCGTCCTGGGCGGCGCGTACCGGGCCGCCAAGACGGTGCCCCAGTCCGTCACCGAGACCGTCCTGGAGAACTGGGCGGTGGAGCTCGGCGCCGACATCCGGCGCGGCCACGAGTTCCGCTCCTACCGGGAGGAGGGCGCCTCCGTCCTGGTGCGGGTCGGGACCCCGGCCGGGGAACGCACCCTGCGGGCGGACTACCTGGTCGGCGCCGACGGCGGGCGCAGCACCGTCCGCAAGGCCGGCGGCTTCGACTTCCCGGGCAGCGCGGCCACCACCGAGCTGCTGCTCGCGGACGTCCGGGGCATCGACGTGAGGCCCCGGATGACCGGCGAGCTGCTGTCCGACGGAATGGTGATGTCCGCGCCGCTGCCCGGCGGCGTCCACCGCGTCATCGTCGGCGAGCGCGACGCGGCGCCCCGCAGGCGCGGCGGTCCGCCGTCCTACCAGGAGGTCGCCGACACCTGGAAGCGGCTCACCGGGGACGACATCTCGCACGCCGAACCGGTCTGGGTCAGCGCCTTCACCGACGCGGCGCGCCTGGTCTCCCAGTACCGCCGGGGCCGTGTCCTGCTCACCGGCGACGCCGCGCACATCCACCTGCCGGCCGGCGGCCAGGGCATGAACACCGGCATCCAGGACTCGGTCAACCTCGGCTGGAAGCTCGCCGCCGTCCTGCACGGCACCGCACCGGAGTCACTGCTGGACACGTACCACGCCGAGCGGCACGAGGTGGGCAGGCAGCTGCTCGCCGACACCGCCGCCCAGGGCCGGCTGATCCTCGGCGGAGCGCAGGCGCAGCCGCTGCGCGACGTCCTGGCCGAGCTGACCGGCTACCAGGACGTCAGCCGCCACCTCGCCGCCAAGGTCAGCGGGCTGGCGATCAGGTACGACGTCGGGCCGGGCGCCAACCCCCTGCTCGGGGCGCGGCTGCCGCACCTGGAACTGACCGTGCGGGGGCGCGCGGTCGGCAGCACCGCGCTGCTCCGCGCCGGTCGCGGCGTCCTGCTGGACCTCGCGGACAACCCGCACCTGCGACGCCGCGCGGCACCCTGGCGCGAGCGGATCGACATCGTCACCGCCACCCCGCGCGGTGGCGGGGCCCCGCTCGACGGCACCACCGCCGTGCTGGTCCGCCCGGACGGCTACGTCGCCTGGGCCGGCCCCGGCAGCCACCACGACCTTCCCACCGCCCTGGACCGCTGGTTCGGTCCCGCCCGACGCGAATCCCGAGAGAGGTAGAGATGTACAGCACACTGATCGTCGCCCGCATGGAACCGGGCTCCGCCGAGGAGGTCGCGGAGCTCTTCCGGGCCTTCGACTCCGGGGAGACGCCGCACCTCATGGGCACCCGCCGCCGCGAGCTCTTCTCGTACCGGGGCCTCTACTTCCACCTCCAGGACTTCGAGGGCGAGGACGGCGGCGGGCGCATCCAGAGCGCCAGGACCGACCCCCGCTTCGTCCGGATCAGCGAGGACCTCAAGCCGCACATCGAGGCCTACGACCCCGCCACCTGGCGCTCCCCGGCCGACGCGATGGCCCGCCGCTTCTACCACTGGAGCGCGTCGTGAGCCGCCCGGCCGGCCGCCGGGTCGTCATCACCGGAGTCGGCGTCACCGCCCCCGGCGGCATCGGGGTCAAGGACTTCTGGCAGCTGCTGACCGACGGACGCACCGCGACCCGGCGGATCTCCTTCTTCGACCCCTCGCCGTTCCGCTCCCAGATCGCGGCCGAGGCGGACTTCGACGCCGAACTGTCCGGGCTCTCCCCGCAGGAGATCCGCCGGATGGACCGCGCCGCCCAGTTCGCGGTGGTCACCGCCCGGGAGGCGGTCGCCGACAGCGGACTGGACTTCGCCGCCCTGGACCCGCACCGCATCGGCGTGGCCATCGGCAGCGCCGTCGGCGCGACCACCGGACTCGACCAGGAGTACCGCGCGGTCAGCGACGGCGGCCGCCTGGACCTCGTCGACCACGAGTACGCCGTACCCCACCTGTACAACTACCTGGTGCCCAGCTCGTTCGCGACCGAGGTCGCCTGGGCCGTCGGCGCGGAGGGGCCCGGCACCGTCGTGTCCACCGGGTGCACCTCCGGCATCGACGCCGTCGGCTACGCGACCGACCTGATCAGGGACGGGGCCGCCGACGTGGTGGTGGCCGGGGCGAGCGACGCCCCGATCTCGCCCATCACCGTCGCCTGCTTCGACGCGATCAAGGCCACCACCGCGCGCAACGACGACCCGGAGCACGCCTCACGGCCCTTCGACGCCAGCCGCACCGGGTTCGTCCTCGGGGAGGGGGCGGCCGTCTTCGTCCTGGAGGAGCTGGAGAGCGCACGCCGCAGGGGCGCCCGCGTCTACGCCGAGGTGGCCGGCTACGCGACCAGGTCCAACGCCTTCCACATGACCGGACTGCGCCCGGACGGCGCCGAGATGGCCGAGGCGATCCGGGTGGCCCTCGACGAGGCCCGGCTCGGCCCCGACGAGATCGACTACGTCAACGCGCACGGCTCCGGCACCAAGCAGAACGACCGGCACGAGACCGCCGCCTTCAAGCGCAGCCTGGGCGAGCACGCCTACCGCACGCCCGTCAGCTCGATCAAGTCGATGGTGGGCCACTCGCTGGGCGCCATCGGGTCGATCGAGATCGCGGCCTCCGTCCTGGCGATGGAGCACGGCGTGGTGCCGCCCACGGCCAACCTGCACAACCCGGACCCGGAGTGCGACCTCGACTACGTGCCGCTGACCGCGCGCGACTGGCGCACCGACACGGTGCTCTCGGTCGGCAGCGGGTTCGGCGGGTTCCAGAGCGCCGTGGTGCTCGCCCGGCCCGACCGGAGCTCCCGGTGACGGCCCGCCCGGTGGTGACCGGGCTCGGCATCGTCGCCCCCAACGGCCTCGGACTGGAGGAGTACTGGGCGGCGACGCTCGAAGGGCGCAGCGGGATCGGACGCATCACCCGCTTCGACCCCACGGACTACCCGTCACGGCTCGCCGGCGAGATCGGCGGATTCACCGCCCGGGACCACCTGTCCGGCAGGCTGCTGCTCCAGACCGACCGGATGACCCAGCTGGCCCTGGTCAGCGCCGACTGGTCGCTGGCGGACGCCGGGATCGACCCCGCGGAACTGGCCGACTACCAGGCCGGGGTGATCACGGCCAGCCACTCCGGCGGCTTCGAGTTCGGGCAGAACGAGCTCAAGGAGCTGTGGAGCAAGGGCGGCCGGTACGTCTCCGCGTACCAGTCCTTCGCCTGGTTCTACGCCGTCAACAGCGGCCAGATCTCCATCCGGCACGGGATGAAGGGCCCCAGCAGCGTCGTCATCAGCGACCAGGCCGGCGGCCTCGACGCCCTCGCCCACGCCCGGCGCCAGGTCCGCAAGGGCACCTCGCTGGTGGTGGCCGGCGCCGTCGACGCGTCGATCTGCTCCTGGGGGTGGGTGGCCCAGCTGGCGAGCGGCCGGCTGGCCACCGGCGAGGACGCCGAACGCGCCTACCTGCCCTTCGACCCCGCCGCCCGCGGCCACGTCCCCGGCGAGGGCGGCGCGCTGCTGGTCGTCGAGGACGCCGGCCACGCGCGGGCCCGTGGCGCCGGAAAGGTCTACGGCGAGCTCGCCGGGCACGCCGCCACGATGGACCCCAAGCCGGGCAGCGGACGGGCGCCGGGCATCGAGCGGGCGATCGGGGAGGCGCTCCGGGACGCCGGGATCGGCCCCGCGGAGGTGGACGTGGTCTTCGCGGACGCGGCCGCGGTCCCCGAGCTCGACCGCATCGAGGCCGAGGCGATCACCAGGACCTTCGGGCCGCGCGGGGTTCCGGT
Organism: Kitasatospora sp. RG8; assembly: GCF_017813315.1. Taxonomy (NCBI): domain Bacteria; kingdom Bacillati; phylum Actinomycetota; class Actinomycetes; order Kitasatosporales; family Streptomycetaceae; genus Kitasatospora; species Kitasatospora sp. RG8. Next base: position 170,186 of record NZ_JAGIYX010000015.1, on the reverse strand, counting down.
GACGGCCCCCAAGACCATGACCGGGCGCCTCTACTCGGGCGCCGCACCCCTGGACGTCGCCGCCGCGCTGCTGAGCATCCGCGACGGGGTCGTCCCGCCGACCATCGGCACCTCCCCGGCCGACGCCTACGACCTCGACCTGGTCGTCGGTGCCCCGCGCCCCGCGCCGGTGCGCACCGCGCTGGTGCTGGCCCGCGGCCAGGGCGGGTTCAACTCGGCCCTGGTCGTCCGCGCCGCCGGACTCTGAGACCCCGGCCCGGCCCCGTGCGCCCCGGGCCCGCCCCGACAGCACCCCCACTCACGAAAGGCCCGTCCATGCCCACCAGCAGTCCGTTCACCCTCGACGACCTCCGGCGCATCCTGCTGGAGGGGGCCGGCGCCGACGACGGCGTCGACCTGACCGGCGACATCATCGACACCGAGTTCACCGCCCTCGGCTACGACTCCCTCGCGCTGCTGGAGACCAGCGGCCGCATCGAGCGCGAGTACGACATCTCGCTCGACGACTCCGCCGTGGCCGACGCCGCCACCCCCCGGGGTCTCATCGACACCGTCAACACGCAGCTCTCCGCTGCGTCCAACGCCTGAGGAGCACGGCAATGACAGCGAACGGCGGACGGGTCGCCCTGGTGACCGGTGCGACCAGCGGGATCGGCCTGGCGGTCGCCCGGCAGCTGGCCGGCCAGGACCATCGGGTGTTCATCGGAGCCCGCAACGCCGAGAACGTGGCGGCGACCGTCAAGGAGCTGCGCGCCGAGGGCCTGGAGGTCGAGGGCGCCGCCGTCGACATCCGCAGCGACGAGGAGGTCAGGTCGTTCGTCCGGGCGGCCGTCGACCGCTTCGGCACCATCGACGTGCTCGTCAACAACGCCGGGCGCAGCGGCGGCGGCGTGACCGCGGACATCCCCGACGAGCTGTGGTACGACGTGATCGAGACCAACCTGAACAGCGTCTTCCGGGTCACCCGGGAGGTGCTGAACGCCGGCGGCCTGCGGGAGAAGAGCCGCGGACGGATCATCAACATCGCCTCCACCGCCGGAAAGCAGGGCGTGGTGCTGGGCGCCCCGTACTCGGCCTCCAAGCACGGCGTCGTCGGGTTCACCAAGGCGCTCGGGAACGAGCTGGCCCCCACCGGGATCACCGTCAACGCCGTCTGCCCCGGCTACGTCGAGACGCCGATGGCCCAGCGGGTGCGCCAGGGCTACGCGACGGCCTACGACACCAGCGAGGAGGCGGTCCTGGCGAAGTTCGAGGCCAAGATCCCGCTCGGCCGCTACTCCTCGCCCGAGGAGGTCGCCGGCCTGGTCGGCTACCTCGCCTCCGACACCGCCGCCTCCATCACCTCCCAGGCGCTCAACGTCTGCGGCGGCCTCGGCAACTTCTGACCGGCCGGTCTCCCGGCCCCCACCGCCCTTCCACCACCACCGATCGGAGCTGCGACCATGACGACCCGCGAGGTCGAACACGAGATCACCGTGCAGGCGGACGCCGCCGACGTCTACCGGCTGCTCGCCGAAGTCGAGAACTGGCCCCGGCTCTTCCCGCCGTCCGTCTACGTCGACTACCTCGAACGCGACGGGAACGAGGAGCGCATCCGGATCTGGGCCACCGCCAACGGCGAGGCCAAGAACTGGAGTTCGCGGCGGACGCTGGACCCGGACGCGCTGCGCATCCGGTTCTGGCAGGAGGTCCCGGCGCCGCCGGTGGCCGAGATGACCGGCACCTGGATCATCGAACCGCTCGGTGAGCGGGAGACCCGGGTGCGCCTGCTGCACTCCTACCGCGCGATCGACGACGACCCCGAGGGCCTGAGCTGGATCGACGCGGCGGTGGACCGCAACAGCCGGGCCGAACTCCCGGGCCTGAAGGCCAACCTGGAGCTGTCGGCGCACGACGCCGAGCTCAGCCTCTCCTTCGAGGACAGCGTCCGGGTGGAGGGCGCGGCCCAGGACCTCTTCGACTTCGTCAACGAGGCGCAGCTGTGGACGGAGCGGCTGCCGCACGTCGACAAGGTCGAGCTCATCGAGGACACCCCGGGCCTCCAGACCCTGCGGATGGACACCCTGACCAAGGACGGCTCGACCCACACCACCGAGTCGGTGCGGGTCTGCTTCCCGCACCGCAAGATCGCCTACAAGCAGACCACGCTGCCCGCGCTGCTGGCCCTGCACACCGGCTACTGGACCTTCGAGGAGGGCCCGGACGGCGTCACCACCGCCACCTCGCAGCACACCGTCGTGCTCGACGCCGCGAACATCGGCAAGGTGCTCGGCCCGGAGGCGGGCGTCCCCGAGGCGCGCCGGTTCATCCGCGAGGCGCTCGGCAACAACAGCCGCGCCACGCTGAACCACGCCAAGGAGTACGCGGAAGCGCGGCGCTGACCGTGGCGGGCCCACTGGACACCGACGTCATCGTGGTCGGGGCCGGCCCCGTCGGCCTCCTGCTCGCCGGTGAGCTGCGCCTGGCCGGAGTGCGGGTGACCGTGCTGGAGCAGCTCACCGAGCCGGCCACCGAGTCCCGGGCGTCCACGCTGCACACCCGCACGATGGAGATCCTCGCCGGGCACGGGCTGCTGGAGCGGCTCGGCCCCCTGCCGGGCGGCGGGCCGGGCCACTTCGGCGGCCTGCCGCTGGACCTGGCCGAGGCGGCCCCCGGCCACCGCTACGCCGGCCAGTGGAAGTGCCCGCAGGCGCACCTGGAGGCCGTCCTGTACGACTGGGCGACGGAGCTGGGCGCCCGGGTGCGGCGGGGGCACGTGGTGACCGGCCTGCGCTCGCGCGCGGACCGGGTGGAGGCCGGCTTCATCGCACTCGGCTCGAAGCCGGCCGTCCTGACCGCCTCCTACCTGGTCGGCTGCGACGGCGAGCAGAGCACCGTGCGCCAGCTGGCCGGGTTCGAGATGGACGGCGAGGACGGCGCCCTGGAGATGCTCCGGGCCGACCTCGCGGGCATCGACGTGCCGAACCGGCGGTTCGAGCGGCACCCGCACGGGCTGGCCACGGCCTTCCGCTGGCCCGACGGCACCACCCGGGTCATGGTGCACGTCCACGGCAGCAGGCCCGGGCGGCGCACCGGCGCACCGGGACTGGACGAGGTGGTCGCGGCCTGGGCCACGGTGACCGGCGAGGACATCGGCGCCGGTACGCCGGTCTGGCTCAACGCCTTCGACAACACCGGGCGCCAGGCCACCCGGTACGTGAAGGGCCGGATCCTGCTCGCGGGCGACGCGGCCCACGTGCAGATGCCGGTCGGCGGGCAGGCGCTCAACCTCGGGCTCCAGGACGCCGCGGACCTCGGGCGCAAGCTCGCCGAGGAGGTCGCCCGGCCCGCCGCGGCCGGTGGCGCCGGCCCGCTCGACAGCTACCACGAGACCCGCCGCCGGATCGGCGCCGCGACGCTGACCAACATCCAGGCCCAGGCCCGGTTGTTGCTCGGCGGCCCGGAGGTGGACGGGCTGCGGTCGGTCTTCGGCGAACTGCTGGAGATCGGCTCGGCCCGGCGCCACCTGGCACGCGCGATCAGCGGGCTCGGGCACCCGGAGCCCGACACCCCGGACGGCGGCGCATCGAGCGACGGCGCATCGAGTGACGGCGCCTGACCTCACGAGCGATTCCGACCGATCTCAACCCCGTACGGGTTCACACCCGACCGACTTCACACCCATCCGACTTCACACGCATCCGGGTTCACACCCGACCGACTTCACACCCGACCGAGTTCGACCCAGGAGAGGCACCATGAGCAGGCTCATCGGAAAGACCGCCCTCGTCACCGGCTCCAGCCGCGGCATCGGCCGCGCCACCGCCGTGCGGCTGGCCCGGGAGGGCGCGCTGGTCGCCGTGCACTACACCGCCGACGAGGCCGCGGCCGGGGAGACCGTCGAGCTGATCGAGAAGGACGGCGGCCACGGGTTCGCGGTCCGCGCCGAGCTGGGGGTGCCCGGTGACGTGCACGAGCTCTTCCTCGGCCTGGAGAAGGGCCTCAAGGAGCGGACCGGCGGCACGACCCTCGACATCCTGGTCAACAACGCGGGGGTGACCAGTGCGAGCGGCATCGCCCCCGAGGACCTCACCCCGGAGGAGTTCGACCGCTTCTTCGCGGTGAACGCCAAGGCTCCGTACTTCATCGTGCAGCGCGCGCTGGGGCAGATCCCCGAGGGCGGACGGATCATCAACATCTCGTCCGGCCTGACCAGGGTCTCCAACCCCGACCAGACCGCGTACGCGATGACCAAGGGGGCGATCGAGCAGCTGACCCTGCACCTCGCCCGGCAACTGGCCCCGCGCGGCATCACCATCAACAGCGTCGCGCCCGGGATCACCGACAACGGCGGCGCCGTCTTCGGCATACCGGAGGCGGTCGAGCAGATGGCGCAGCTCTCGGCCTTCAAGCGGGTCGGCAAGGCCGGCGACGTCGCGGACGTGGTCACCTTCCTGGCCACCGACGAGGCCCGCTGGATCACCGGCGCCTTCATCGACGCCACCGGCGGCACCCTGCTGGGCTGAGCGGCCCGAGGGTGACGACCGAAACCGAACGGACTGGAGGTGGCCCGGCATGCCGACGACGGAGGTCTCCGGCAGCGTCTCGGAACGCACGGCACAACTCGGCGCGCTGAAGGAACTGGTCCGGGAGGGACCGGACCGGGAGGCGACCGAACGACAGCACGCACGGGGCAAGCTCACCGCCCGGGAGCGCATCGAACTCCTCCTGGACAAGGGGAGCTTCACCGAGGTCGAGGGCCTGCGGCGGCACCGGGCGAGCGGCTTCGGCCTGGAGGCGAGGAAGCCGCACACCGACGGCGTCGTGACGGGCTGGGGCACGGTGGAGGGCCGCACGGTCTTCGTGTACGCCCACGACTTCCGGATCTTCGGGGGAGCGCTGGGCGAGGCGCACGCCGAGAAGATCCACAAGGTGATGGACCTCGCGCTCGCCGCCGGGGCGCCGCTGGTCTCGCTCAACGACGGTGCCGGGGCCCGGATCCAGGAGGGTGTCCAGGCGCTCGCCGGCTACGGCGGGATCTTCCGGCGCAACACCGCCGCCTCCGGGGTAATCCCGCAGATCTCCGTGATGCTCGGCCCGTGCGCGGGCGGCGCCGCTTACAGCCCCGCCCTCACCGACCTGGTGTTCATGGTGCGGGAGACCTCGCAGATGTTCATCACCGGCCCGGACGTCGTCCAGGCGGTGACCGGCGAGCAGATCACCCAGAACGGCCTGGGCGGCGCCGACGTGCACGGCGGCACCTCCGGCGTCGCGCACTTCGTCTACGACGACGAGGAGACCTGCCTGGCCGAGGTCCGCTACCTGCTCTCGCTGCTGCCCTCCAACAACCGCGAGCTGCCGCCCCGGGTGGTCACCGCGGACCCGCCCGACCGCGAGTCCGGTGCCCTGCTCGACCTGGTGCCCGCCGACGGCAACCGCTCCTACGACGTGCGGGCCGTGATCGAGGAGATCGTCGACGACGGCGAGTTCCTGGAGGTGCACGCCGCCTTCGCCCCCAACCTGGTCTGCGCGCTGGCCCGGCTGGAGGGCAGGGTGGTGGGCCTGGTCGCCAACCAGCCCGCCGCCCTGGCCGGCGTGCTGGACATCAGGGCCAGCGAGAAGGGCGCCCGGTTCGTCCAGTTCTGCGACTCGTTCAACATCCCGCTGGTCACCCTGGTCGACGTGCCGGGCTTCCTGCCCGGCGTGGACCAGGAGCACGACGGCATCATCCGGCGCGGCGCCAAGCTGCTCTACGCCTACTGCAACGCCACCGTGCCACGGATCTCGCTGGTCCTGCGCAAGGCCTACGGCGGCGCGTACATCGTGATGGACTCCCGCTCGATCGGCGCCGACCTGGCCTTCGCCTGGCCCACCAACGAGATCGCGGTGATGGGCGCCGAGGGGGCCGCCAACGTGGTCTTCCGCCGCGAGATCGCCGCCGCCGAGGATCCGGTGGCGATGCGCGCCCGGAAGATCGCCGAGTACCGCAGCGAGCTCGTCCACCCGTACTACGCGGCCGAACGCGGCCTCGTCGACGACGTGATCGACCCGCGGCAGACGCGGCCCCTGCTCTGCCGCGCCCTGGCCATGCTCACCGCCAAGGCCGCCGACCTGCCGCACCGCAAGCACGGCAACCCTCCCCAGTGACCCCGCGGGCGCGCCCGCCCCACCGGCGCACCACGCCACCGGCCCTGCCCACCCCGCCAGCACCACCGACCCCGCCCACCCCACCGACACCTTCAACACCACCGACACCTTTAACACCACCGACACCGGATGGAGGAACCACGCCTTGGACGTCGGGCTGCTCTTCGACCTGCGCAACCCCGCGCAGTGGCACCGGCCGTGGGCCGACCACTACGCCCGGACCCTGGAACTCTGCGAGGAGGCCGACCAACGCGGTGCCGGCGGCCTGTGGTTCACCGAACACCACCTCTTCGAGGACGGCTACCTGCCCCAGCCGCTGACCTTCGCCGCCGCCGTCGCCGCCCGCACCCGCCGGGCCCGGATCGGCACCTCGGTGGTGCTGCCCGCCCTGCACAACCCCGTCGACCTCGCCGAACAGGCCGCGCTCGTCGACCTCGTCAGCGGCGGCAGGCTGGAACTCGGGCTCGGCGCCGGTTACCGGCTGCCCGAGTACCAGCTGTTCGGCGCGGACTTCCAACGCCGCTTCGCCGGCACCGAACGGAACATCCGCGAGATCCTGCGCCTCTGGGAGGAGAAGGCCGTCACCCCCCTGCCGATCCAGGACCCGCCCCCGGTCTGGGGCGGCTTCTACGGGCCACGCGGGGCCAGGATCGCCGGGCGTCTCGGCGTCGGCCTGCTGCACATCTCGCACGCCATGTTCGGGCACTACCGGGAGGGACTGGCCGAAGGCGGCCACGACCCGCGCTCCGCGCGGGTCTCCGACCTGCTGCCCATCATCCTGGCGGAGGACCCGGAGGCGGCCTGGCACCGCGTGGCACCGCACCTCGCCCACCAGGTGAACTCCTACCGCCAGGGATCGGTGGAGGGCACCGGCCGCAGCACACCGCTGCTCACCGCGGAGGACCTGCGCGATCCCGACGCCCAGGACACCCGCGGCCTGCTGGACATCCTCACGCCCGAGGACGCGGCCGTGCGCATCCGGGAGCTGACGAAGGACCTGCCCGTCAGGCACCTCATCTTCTGGGCGAGCATCGCCGGCATGCCGGACGACCTCGTCACGGAGAACATCCGGCTGGTGACCGAGCAGCTCCCCCCACTGCTCCGATGACAGCCTCCTCCCCGCCCACCTCGTCCACCCCGTCCGCCTCGTCCACCACCGGGGAAGCCGCGGAGCCGGCGCACTGGGACGCACGGCTCTGGGCCGTCCTGCTCATCCTCTCGGCCAACATGATCCTCGACGCCGTCGAGGTCTCCCTGGTGCTCGTCGCCCTTCCGTCCATCGGCACCGCACTCGGAACGGACCTCTGGACGGTGCAGTGGCTGATGAGCGGATTCGCGCTCGGCTTCGCCGCCCTGCTCGTCCTCGGACCCAGGCTCAACGCCAGGCTGGGCCGCAAACGGGTCTACCTCGCCGCGATGCTGCTCTTCGCGGCCGCCTCCGTCGTGGGCGGACTCGCCGACGGCGCGGCCCTGCTGATCGCCACCCGGGTGGTCAAGGGCCTCAGCGCGGCGCTCACCGCCCCCACCGGCCTCGCCATCATCGGCACCACCTTCCCGAACGGACCGCAGCAGCGGCGGGCCGTCTCCACCTACTCCCTGTTCGGCGCGGCCGGCTTCACGGTCGGGCTGCTGCTGTCCGGCGCGCTCCTGGCGGCGCACTGGCGCTGGACGTTCCTCTTCCCGGCACCGGTGGCCCTGGTCCTGCTGCTCCTCGGCCTGCGGCTCATCCCGCCCGACCGGGGCCCCGCCCCGGCCCCGCGGATCACGCCCGCACTCCTGCGCAGCGGCCCGCTGCTGCGCTCCGCCGTGGGCGCGGCCACGCTCAACGGCACCTACCAGAGCCTGCTGCTGCTGCTCGTCTTCCAGACCCAGCGCCAACTGGGCTGGTCCCCCTGGCAGTCGGCGGTCGCCCTGCTGCCGGCCTGCGTGCCGCTGGCCGTGACCGTGCCCTTCGCCGGGGCTATGACGGCGCGCTGGGGCACCGCCCGGCTGGTCGCCCTCGGCGCGGCCACGCCCGTCCTGGGCTACGCCCTCTACCTGTGGCGGCCCGACGACGGCTCGTACCTCACCGCGATGCTGCCGACCCTGCTCCTGGTCGGCGCGGGCTTCGTGCTCTCCTTCGCCGCCCTCAACATGCAGGCCACGGCGGCCCTCCCGGCCGCCGACCGGGCGGCGGCCGTCCCGCTCTACCAGACGGCCGTCCAGCTCGGCGCCGTGCTGACGCTCCCGGTCACCGCGTGGCTGCTGGGCGCCCGGCACGGCCACCGCCCGGCACTGCTCTTCATCACCGCGGTCGGCGCGGCCGGCCTGCTGGCCGCCCTGACCGGACTCCGCTCCTCTCACAGACAGGTCGAACCATGACAGCTGACCAGCTCTCACTCGCCGTCATCACCGCCAGCGTCAGGGCCGGGCGGCTCGGGCCAGCCGTGGCCGACTGGTTCCTGGCCCAGGCCAAGGAACGCCCCGAGTTCGCCGTGCACGACGTCGACCTGGCCGACCACCCGCTGCCGCTCGTCCTGCCGGAGCCGGGCGGGGACATCCCGGCAAGGGCGGCCCGGGTACGCGACTCGCTGCGGGCCGTCCTCACGGCAGCCGACGCCTTCGTCGTGGTCACGCCCGAGTACAACCACAGCTTCCCGGCCGCCCTGAAGAACACCGTCGACTGGTTCTACGAGGAGTGGACGGCCAAGCCGGTCGGGTTCGTCTCCTACGGCGGCCTCAGCGGCGGGATCCGGGCGGTGGAGCAGCTGCGGCAGGTGTTCGCCGAGGTGCACACGCTGACCGTCCGGGAGAACGTCGCGCTGCCCGACGCCGGGCGGCGCTTCGACGAGCAGGGCCGGCTGGCCGACCCGGAGCCGAGCGTCCGGTCGGCCAACCTGCTCCTCGACCAGCTCGGGTGGTGGGGCCGAGCCCTGCGCACCGCCCGCGGCGAGAGCCCGTACCCGCGCTGACCCGCGGCCTCGCCGAAGCCCCCGGTACCCCGGCCGGCCATGGCGCCCCCGGCACGCCCGGGTGCGCCCGGTGCGCCCGGTGCGCCCGGCACGCCCGGCATCCCTGACACCCCGCGACCCCACCCCGGAAGGGGGACGGCAATGCCCCAGCAGAACTCGTCCGCACCGCCGGACGTCCGCCGTGCCGACAGCACGGCCGTCCACGTGGCCCAGTGGTACGTCCCCGGCCGCGCGGCCGGCGTCGAGGCCCTGGACGACGCGGCCCGGCAGTGGCGGGCCGCCGCCTGGCCGGCCGGGATCCTCTCCGCCGGCGCCTACCTCAGCACCGACGGGGACACCGTGCTGACGTACGTCCAGACGGCCGGCCCCGGGGCGCACCGCGCCTTCACCGCGGGCCTGGACGGCCTGGCCGGCGCCGCGACCGTCGAGTACACCCTGCACCACGCGATCGTGCTGGAGCCCGGAGCGCCGACGCCGGCCAGCTTCGTCGTCGCCGGCTTCGACGTCGACGGCCCTGGCCCGCAGCGGCGCATCGTGGAGGCGATCACCGGCGCCCTCGAACGCGCCCCGGCCGGGCAGCACCCCGGAATGATCTCGGCCAACTTCCACCTCAGCACCGACGGCACCCGGGTGCTCAACTACGCCGAGTGGACCAGCGACGAGGCGCACCAGGCGTTCCTCGACGGCGCGACACGGACGGCGACCCTGCGCGCCACCCACGAGACGCCCGGCGTGCGCCCGATCGGCTTCAAGCGCTACCACCTGCGCCACGGCATCACGGCCTGAGGGCCCCGTCCCTCCCCTACCGAACGGAGTGCATCGTGAAGGGCGGCAGCGACCGGCCAGCGCAGTCGCGGGCCGCCGCGGGACCGGCGGGCTCGCGCGACGGGGAGCCCGCCCCGGTCCGCACGCACGTGCCGGGGGCCGTCCGCCCGGACGAGGGCGAACGCGTCCCGCCCGGGGTGTCCGCGGCCCTGCACACCATCGCACTGGCGAACCGCGGGGAGAACCGACCCCTCGTGGTGCGGCGGGCGGAGCGGGTGCTGGCCGTGGACGAGTGGCGGGCCGACCCGCGCTGCGTGTGGCCGGCCGTGCTGAGCCTGCTCTACGCCGGGGACACCGCCTCGGCCGGCGCGCACTGCGCGCGGCTCGTCCGGGACCGGCTCTGGGCCGGTTCGGCCCGCCACCGCGAGACGCTGGCCCTGCTACGGGCCCGGCTCGGCATGCTGTCCGGCGACGCGGACCGGGCCGCGCGGCTCCTGCGCGCGGTCCTCTCCTCCGGCCGCCCGGAGACACCCGGCCTCCTCGCGGCCGCCTGGCTGGTCGAGGCACTGGTGCGGACCGGCGACCTCGAGGGTGCGCACCGGGTGCTGCTGGAGCACGGGCTGGCCGGCCCGCTCGACGCCGGACACCCGGACGGGGCGGACGTCCTGGCCGCCCGCGGCGCGCTGCACCTGGCCGCGGGCCGGTTCCGGCACGGCATCGACGACCACCTGGCCTGCGGCCGGCTGCTGGCCGCCCGCGACGTCGCCAACCCCGCCGTGGTCGCCTGGCGTTCGAGGGGCGCACTCGGGGCGGTGGCCGCCCGCAGGTACGACCTGGCACTGGCACTGGGCACGGACGAGCTCATCGCCGCCCGGAGGTGGGGGTCGGCCCGCGGCATCGGGACCGCCCTGCACGCCGTGGCCCTCTCGCGCCGGGACGAGACGTCCCCCGCACTGCTGGAGGAGGCCGTCGACCTGCTCGATCTGGCCGGCGCCCGCGGCGAGTTGACGCAGGCGCTCTACGACCTCGGGACGATGCAGGCCGAGCGGAGGGACGTGGCCGGCGGGCGGAGCCGGCTGGCGGCGGCCGGCGCGGTGGCGCGCACCTGCCGCAACGCGTTCTGGGCCCACCGGGCCGACTCCGCGCTGCGCATGAGCGGGCCGGACGGCGCCCCGCTCACCCGGCAGGAGGCCAGGATCGCGCAACTCGCCCGCGCCGGGTACAGCAACCGGCGGATCGCGGAGAGCCTCTCCCTGACCGTCAGAACCGTCGAGTTCCACCTGTCCGGCGTCTACCGCAAGCTCTCCATCTCCGGCAGGAGGGAACTCCTCGTCGCACTGGGCCAGTTCTGACGGCCCGCCGGGACCTGTGGGCCGCCCGCAGGTTCTCCGGACTTCCCTTGCCGCCCGAAGACCGGCGGTGCGAGGATCCGGACATCGGCTCGTCGACGGCGCTCCCGCCGTGACCTCCCGCGTGGCCAAGTCGCCCGCCGGACCACCGAATCCGAGACCCCGCCCGCCAGAAACAGACCTGCGCCCGTCGCCGGGACTCCGAGGACCGACGGCGGCCGCATCCGAGTCACCCACACCGGGAGGAACCCATCATGTCAACCACCGTGCCAACCCGGGGCGATCTCGTCGAGGCGGCAGGGAAGCTGGTGCCCCTGCTGCGCTCCCGGGCGCTCTGGATCGACGAGAACCGCCGGCTGCCCCCGGACGTCATCGAGGCGGTCGAGGAGTCCGGGCTGCTCCGGATGCAGGTGCCCGCCCAGTACGGCGGATACGAGTCGGACGTGCGCTCGTTCGTCGACGTGCTGGCCGAGGTCGCCAAGGGCAACAGCTCGGTGGCCTTCTGCATGTCCATCTACGCCTCGCTGACCTGGATGGTCGGCCTCTGGCCGGACGAGGCCCTCGACGAGGTGTTCGCCCGGCCCCACGTCCGGGTGAGCGGCACGACGGCGGCCACGGGCACGGCGACCCGGGTCGACGGCGGCTACCTTCTCAACGGCAGCTGGGGATTCAACAGCGGTGTGCTGCACAGCCATTGGAAGATCACCGCGGCGATGCCCGAGGGACCCGCGGGGGAGACCTTCCCGCTGTTCTCCCTCGTGCCGGTGGACGAGCTGGAGATCGTCGACGACTGGCACACCATCGGGCTCCAGGGCTCGGGCAGCGTGACCACCGTGGCGAGGGACGTCTTCGTGCCCGACCGGCGCGTGATCAGCGGCGCCGAGTTCTACCAGAACATCTCCAAGTCGCAGGTGAACGCGGTGAAGCCCGGCTACCGGGTACCGATGCTGGTCACCGCGACGGCGATGCAGACGGGCCAGCTCGTCGGCGCGGCCAAGTACGCCCTGGCGGCCTTCCTGGAACGGCTCCCCGGCCGGCCGCTGACGTACACGAGCTACCCGAGCCAGCGGGAGGCGCCGGTCACCCACCTCCAGGTCGGCGAGGCGGCCCTGCTGATCGAGGACGCCGAGGCGCGGGCCCACCGGTTCGCCGACCTGCTCGCGCGCAAGATCGACCGGGACGAGCCGTGGTCCCAGGAGGACCGGGTCTTCTCCCGGGTGCAGATCGGCTGGATCGCCAGGCAGGCCAAGCAGGCGGTGGAGATCCTGGCCGCGGCGAGCGGCGGCTCCTCGATCTTCCAGGACGTGCCGATCACCCGCATCCAGCGGGACGTCCACGCGACGTCCCTGCACTCCCTGATCACGCCGAGCACCAACATCGAGCTCTACGGCCGGCTCCTGAGCGGCCTGGAGCCCAACACGGTGTACCTGTGAGCCGCGGGCACGCGTGAGCGGATCACGTCCGCCCGCCGTGCGCGCGCACGCCCTGCCCGGGAGCGTGCGCGCGCAACGGGGCCCGGCGGCCGGTCGGGGAGGCCGTCGGGCGCGGCGCGGGCGGCCGCCGGTCAGCCGAGGCCGAAGCGGAACCCGACCCCGCGGACGGTGACGATCCAGCTGCTGCGTCCCAGCTTGTTGCGCAGCGAGCTGACGTGGGTGTCGACGGTGCGGCTCGCCTGGGCGCCCTGGGCCTGGGCCTGCGGGATCTCCCAGATCTCCGCCATCAGGCGCTGCCGGGTGACGACCACCTCGGAGTGCCGGGCGAGGTAGTACAGGAGGTCGAACTCCTTGCGGGTCAGCTCCACGGGTCTGCCGTACACCTGGACCTCGCGTGAGGCCGCGTCGATGCGGAGGGCGCCGATGGAGACGGTCGTCTTCGGGGCGGGCACCGGCCGGCGGGGTTCCCGGCGGCGCATGACGGCCTCCATGCGGGCCGCCAACTCGCGTATCTCGTAAGGTTTGTCGAGGCAGTCGTCGGCGCCCGCCCGAAGGCCGAGGACGCGGTCCTGTTCGGTGCCGCCGTCGGTCAGCGCGATCACGGGGACGGGTTCGCCGCCGCTCTCGCGGATTCTGCGGCAGACCATCAGGCCGTCCACGTCCGGCAGGTCGAGGTCGAGCAGGACGAAGTCCGCCTGCCGGTGGATCTCCAGCGCGGCCGTCCCGGTGTGGACGGTGGTGACTTCGTGGCCGTACCGCTCAAGACTGCGGGTCAGGATCATCGCTTCGTGCTTCTGGGCCTCCACCACGAGGATTCGCACGGTATCTCCCTTGGGGTAGCACGGGTCGGATTGGTTTCACGGTCGCAAGCCCCATTGCCTGCCTCCCTGCCGGTCCGGGTGACCCCGCCTCGTACCGCTCGGCGGGGACGCCCCCCGGACCGCTGTCGTCGGTTGCCGCCGGGCCGTTCCCAGGTGCCGGGACGGGACGCCGGCCGGCTCCCGGGGTTTCCGGGGTGCCGGAAGCCCGGGCCGGTGCGCGGCCGTTGGTGTCCGCTGGTCAGGGACCGGCGTGGAACGCCCGGAGGAACGTGCCCACCGCGGCGCCCGCAACGGCGCGCAGTTCGCTCTCCGGGACGATGCGGGTGCCGAGCTGCGAGCGGGCCTCCATCGGCCCGGTGAGCAGGGCGAGGAACTGCTCGGCCGCCTCGACGGGATCGCAGATCCGCAGCCTGCCGGCGAGGGCGAGCCGGGCCATCCGGTCGGCCAGGCCCTGCCTGAGCCGGTCGGAGCCGAACCCGCTGACGATCTCCAGCAGTTCGGGGAAGCGGGTGATCTCCGCCTGGAGGAGCCGGCGCAGGGCCCAGGAGCGGGGATCACAACACTGGAGCAGCAGGCGGTAGCCCACGTCCTCCAGCCGGGAGCGGACCGGTTCGGCCCCCTCGTCGCACCCGAACGTCAACTCCTCCACGATGGCCAGGTTCTCGGTCATCACCGCGTCGGCGGTCGCCGCCAACGCGGCGTGGAAGAGGTTCTCCTTGTCGCCGAAGTGGTTGTAGACGGTGTGCTTGGCGACGCCCGCCACCTCGGCGATGCCGTCCATGCCCGCGCGGGCGTAGCCCTGGTCGGCGAACACGGTGAACGCCGCGCCCAGGATCGCCTGTCGCTTGTCGATGCGTCCCCGGGAGGCCGTCCGCCTGGCAGACGCCGATGTCGCCGTTCCGTCCACCCGCGCAGCATAACTGCCGGGTTGGCAGTTCTGCATCCACGAGTTCAACGCCACTGACCGATTGGTTCCGTGATCTGCACTGATCAGTGCAAATTTCCCCGATGCCGGGGCGGTCCCTTGTCGTGCAGGTGAATTGACCTTTCGTGAAGCGGAATTGACGTTCTTTTCAGAACCCTGAGTCGGGCTTCCTAGGCGCGGGTGACGGCCGGTCGGAGAATTGTCGGTACCACGCCGTGGCCCCGCGCCGTCGTGGAGCCACCCCGACCCGAGGAGCCCGAGAATGTCCGTCACCCCTGCCCGGCGGCCCGTCATCGAGAACCCGAAGAGCGACATCGTGCTGGTCGGGACGGTGCCGGCGGACGGCCGGGAGCAGCTGGAGGTCGCGCGGGCCGTCGTCGCGCACTGGGAGTCCAGCCCCTGGCCCGCCGAACTGCTGTCGCTCACGGCCTACACGAGCAGCGACGGGGGGCCGGTGCTGACGTACGCCCAGTGGTCCTCGGAGAAGGCGCTGCAGCGGTCGCTGGGGGAGAGGGGCGGGATCTCCGACCACACCCTCGCCGGCGCCGGCGCACCGGCGTCCGTCGCCTACCGGCTGTACCGCTCGGTGCACGGGGGCGGGGTCACCGACCCGGCCCCCGTCGCCGAGTCCTTCCCCGTGGCCTTCTTCGGCGCGGAGAACGAGCAGGCCGCCCGTGAGTGGATCGACGGCCTCCTGGCGGCCGAGGAGAGGACCGAGGGCGAGGACCGCGACTACCCGGGCGGGATATCCGCGAACATGCACATCAGTGTGGACGGGACGAGCATCCTCAGCTTTTCCGAGTGGGTGTCGGAGGCCGAGGCGGTCGCCCACATCGAGGCGGTCTGGGAGCCGGTGCTGAAGGAGCTCGGCGGCACCGGCACCCTGTACCGGCACTTCCGCAGCCTCTTCCCGGAGGCCTGAGAGGCCTGAGCGGCCCGGGCGGTCCGAGCGCCCCGAGGACCGGTGCGGCCCGGCCCGTGCCCCCTGGGCGGAGGCCGGGCCGCACCGGGGCGGCTCAGCCGCCGGCGCGCTGGTACGTGCGCCAGACCCGGGGGGCGTCGAAGAGGTACACCCGCTCCAGGCGGCGCCACCGGGCCGTCGGCGCCGGTTCGTCCGCAGCCGGCGGGACGGCGCCGGCGGCCGCACGGGCGAGCAGGACGGCGACCACCGCGGCCAGCTCGTCGGGGGACGGATCGCCGCGCTCCACGCGGAGCAGGCGGGGATCGTTCGGCCCGGTCATCGCAACGTCCTTCCGGTCGAAGGGTGGTGGAGCCGGCCGGGCGACCCGGCCGGAGAAGAACGGTGGACGACGGGGGTCACCGGGGCCACCGAGGTCACGAAGGCCCCTGAGGCCACGGCGGTCACCGCAGGGCCCGCACTTCGCCGGGTGCGCCGGGGCCGTCGGCGTCCTGCCGGCCGCCGGACGGACCGTCGCGCGGTGGCCCCTGCGCGTCCCGGTCGCGCCGCTCGTACCCGAGGGCGCATACCGCGGCGGCCACCGAGCCCAGCCCGCCCAGCACGAGCCCGGAGCGCGCTCCCCAGTGCTGGGCCAGCCAGCCGACGCCCAGGGCGCCCAGCGGCGTGGACCCCTGGAGGATCAGGGTGTAGAGCGCCATCACGCGACCGCGGTACCGCGGGTCGCTGCCGAGCTGGACGCGGTGGTTGGCGGCCTGCGCGAAGTGGATGGCCGTGAAGCCCACCAGGAACAGCAGCACGGCGGCGACGGCGAACGAGGGCGCCCACCCCGTCACGCCTTCCAGGACCCCGAAGGCGAGCGCGGACCCGGCCACCAGGCGGCCCGACGGCCGGCGCCGGCGCCCGGTGGTGGCCAGCGCCGCGACGAGCGAGCCGGCCGCGAAGGCGCTGGACAGCAGCCCGAAGGAGGCGGCGTCCGCGTGGAAGACCGTCTTGGCCAGCAGCGGAAGGGTGAGCTGGAAGTTCATGCCGAACAGGCCGACCGCGGCGACCAGTGCCAGGGCCAGCAGCAGGTCCCGGCGCCCCGCGACGTAGCGCAGGCCGTCCCGCACCCGAGGGTGGGCGTGCGTGCGCGGGCCGCGCCTCAGCTCCGCCGGGCGGATCAGACGCAGGGTCGTCACCGTGACCAGGTAGCTGAGCGCGTTGACCAGCATGACCCAGCCGGTGCCCAGCGCGGTGAGGAGGAGCCCGGCGAGCGCCGGGCCGACGACGCGCGCGGTGCTGAAGTAGGCGGCGCTGAGCGCCGAGGCGTTCGGCAGCAGCTCGGCGCCGACCAGCTCGCTCACGAAGGAGAGGCGGGTCGGGACCTCGACCGCGTTGACGACGCCCAGGCCGAGCGCCAGCCCGTAGACGTGCCAGAGCCGGACTTCGTGCGCGAACACCAGCAGCGACAGCACCAGGGCGAGCGCACCGGCCGCCAGGTTGGCCACGGTGAGCAGCAGGCGCTTGTCGTGGCGGTCCGCGAGCCGGCCGCCGTGGAGGGTCAGCAGCAGCACCGGGGTGAACTGGAGCGCGGTGACGGCGCCCAGCGCGGGGCCGGAGTTGCCGGTCAGGCCGAGGACCAGCCAGTCCTGGGCGACGACCATCATCCAGGTGCCCGCCGCCGAGACGATCTGGCCGGTCGCGAAGAGCCGGAAGTTCCGGACCGACAGGGAGCCGAAGGCGCGGCCGATCAGCGCGGTCATGGGCGGGCGGTCGGGTTCGGCGCCCGCCGCGGCGCGGCGGCACTGGTCCTGTGCACGGCGGATACCTCCCCCTCGGACGACAACGGGCCGGATCTCCGTTCCAAGGCTCCACGGGACGCGGTCACCGCTCAAGGTGCGGAGGTTCAGGACTCGGTCAGGTTCGGCAAGTCCTGTGCCGCCGTGTCCGGCAACCGCCAACCGGAGGTCAGGGCGTCGTCATCGCGGCCCGCACCGCCCTCTGCGGGCCGGTGCGGGCCGCGGGGCCCGCTGCGGGCCCCGACCGGTGGCGGTCTACTTCGTGGCGGGGATGAAGAAGACGTTGTCGGGCGTCACGATCTTGGTGATGGCCTGTCCGAAGAGGGTGCTCGGCTCGATGCCCTCGTGGAGGATGTCGGTGTTGAGGAGCACGACGAGGGTCGCGCCCGTCCCGGGCATGTGGAGGACGAGGCTCTCGTACCCGGGCAGTGAGCCGTTGTGCCCCACCCACCCCTGGACGTCGAAGATGCCGAGCCCGTAGCCCGCGCCGGGGAGGCCGGTGGACAGGTACTTGGTGCGCTGCTCCTGCGTCTCGGGCGAGAGCAGCGTGCCGTCGGCGAGGTCCTCGGCCCAGCGCTTCATGTCCTCCAGGTCGGAGATCATCGCGCCGGCGGCCCAGCCCCAGCTCGGGTTCCAGTCCGCGGCGTCGACCGTCGCGCCGTTCAGGGTCTGGTTGGTGTACCCGTGTGCGTGCGGGGACGGGAACTCGGCCCCTGCGGGGAACACGGTGTCGTCGAGGCCGCTCGGCTTCGTGACCCGGTCGTGGATGAACTCGGCCAGCGGGACGCCGCTCACCTTCTCGACGAGCAGGCCGAGCAGGATGTAGTTGCTGTTGTTGTACTGGAACTGCGTGCCCGGCGCGGCGACGTTGGGGTGCTTGTACCCGTACGCGAGCAGTTCCTCGGGGGTGAAGGGCTTGGTGGGGTTCGACTCCAGTGCGGTGACGAAGCCCGGGTCCGAGGAGTACGGGAAGAGGCCGCTGCGCATCTCCGCGAGGTTGCGCACGGTGATCCGGTCGCCGTCCGGGACGCCGCTCACGTAGCGCGAGATCGGGTCGTCGAGCCCGACCAGCCCGTCGTCGACCAGCTCCAGCACGGCGGTGGCGGTGAAGGTCTTGGTCACGCTGCCGATCCGCATGTAGAGGTCGTCGGACATGGGGGCGCCGGTCTTCTTGTCGGCGACGCCGAAGGAACGGACGTACCGGCCCTTGCCCGGCAGCCACAGGCCGACGGTGACACCGGGAACGCCCGTCTGGTTCATCACCTGCTTGACGGCCGCGTCGAGCTGGGCCGCGAGCTCGGGGCTCAGCTCCTCCTGCGTGCAGTCCTCGTCGGAGGCGGTGTCGGCCGCGGCGTCGGAGCCGGCGTCGGTGTACCGGCCGCGGTCGCCGCGATGGTCGTCCCCGCGGGCGTGGCCGTGTCCGTGGTGGCCGCGGTGGTGGCCGTGCCCGTGGCGGTGGTCGCGTCCGTGGTCGTGTCCGTGGGCGGTCACCAGGCCGGGCGCGGCCGCGCTCGCGGGTATCGCCCCCACCGGGAGGAGTCCGGCGACGGTTATCGCGGCCACTGCCAGGCCACGGTAGGCCGTCGTCCTGCGTCGGTGGGAAAGCGGTCGGGTCATTTCGTTGGTCCTCGTTCCGGGTTGCGTCCAGCTCTTGAGGAGATCGTCGGCGGCAAACGCCCGCCACGACGACCCTGACGAGCTGTCCGGGTGACGAGGGGTCGGCTCCCGGACCGGATACCAGGAGGAGGCCCGGCGCGCGCGGCCTGCGCGTGCCGGGCCCGGGGTCCGGCCGGGGTGCTCCGGGGAGGTCGGGCCTGGTCAGGGGCGGTCAGGAGGCGACGGTGGCCGCCGAAAGGGTGACCACGCGCTCGAAGCGTCCGTCGAGGTGTACCGACGGTGTGTCACGGGCCTGCTCACCGGCCCGGCTCACCGATCGTGCCCGCCGCCGTTCGCACGAGGCTCGGATGCGCCGCCCGCGGCGGCCCGGCGGGCGAGGAGCGCGGCCCGGCGCTCGTCGAACCTGGAGGCCTGCGCGGTCAGGGCGTCCAGGTGGTCGCCGAGCTGCTGCTGGGCCCTCAGCCCGTCCGGGCCGAGCCCGGCGGTCTCCATGATCCTCAGGTGACGGAGCACCGGCTGGAGGACGTCGTCGTGGTGGATGCGGAGGTTGTAGACGCCGCCGAGCGCGATCCGGGCGGCGGCCCGTTCGAAGCCCGGCATGCCGTGGCCGGGCATCCGGAAGCCGGTCACGACCTCGGCCACCGCCTGCATCGCCTGGTCGGGGGCGAGTTCGAGCGCGGCCTTGAGCAGGTTGCGGTAGAAGACCATGTGCAGGTTCTCGTCGTTGGCGACCTGCGCCAGCATCCGGTCGCACACCGGGTCGCCGGACTCGTGGCCGGTGTTGCGGTGCGAGACGCGGGTGGCCAGCTCCTGGAAGGCGACGTAGGCGACCGTGTGCAGCGGCGAGTGCCCGTTGTCGGAGACGAAGCCGTTGCGCATGTGCGACATCCGGGCCCGCTCCAGGGCCGCCGGGTCCACCGCGCGGGAGGCGAGCAGGTAGTCGCGCAGCACGATGGAGTGCCGGGCCTCCTCCGCCGTCCACTGGTGCACCCAGGTGCCCCAGGCGCCGTCACGGCCGAACAGGGTGGCGATCTCGTGGTGGTAGCTGGGCAGGTTGTCCTCGGTCAGCAGGTTCACCACCAGCGAGACCCGGCCGACCTCGGTCAGCGGCGACTGCTCGGGCGACCACGGCTCGCCGCCCAGCGGGCCGTCGAAGTCCCGGCCCCGGCCCCAGGGCACGTACTCGTGCGGCATCCACTCCTTGAACACCCGCAGGTGACGGTTGAGCTCCCGCTCGACCACCTCCTCCAGGTCGTGCAGCAGGCGGGCGTCGGACAGGGCGGTGCGGGAGGGGGAGGAGGTGATGCTCACAGGTGCCGGCTCCGGGACGTCGGTTGAAACCTACGGTTGCGTAGGTAGCGTCACCGTAGGTGGGCCACCGGGCGCTGTCTGGGGTCGTTGGGCCCTTTCCGCGCACGCACCGCCGCGGTCCGGCCGGGACCAACGGCCCCCGAAGTCCCGGGACCAGCGGCGCCGGAAGTCCCTGGACCGACGGCCACCGAAGTCCCCGGCCGGCCGCGCCCGACCCGCCGGGCACCGGGCCTGGCGGGGCCGGTGGCGGGGGCCGTCCGGCCCTGTACCCGGGGGCGGCCGGCACGGCACGGTGAAGCGGTTCGCGGCGGCCCGCCGGGGGCACCATGAAGCCGCGGTCACCACGGGAGGTGGGGCGATGCCCGGCAGCGGGAGACCTGTGATCGAACTCCGGTCACTCACCAAGCGGTACGGACGGACGGTCGGGGTCGAGGCACTGGACGTCGAGGTCGGCGCCGGCGAGGTGTTCGGGCTCCTCGGCCCGAACGGCGCCGGGAAGACCACCACGCTGCGCTGCCTCGTCGGACTGCTGCGGCCCAGCGGCGGGCAGGTCCGCGTCCTGGGGCTGGACCCGGTCGCCGACCACCGCCGGCTCGCACCCGCGATCGGCTACCTGCCCGGGGAGCTGCGCCTCTACCCCGAGCTCACCGGGCGGCAGACCCTCGACCTGCTGGCCGCCCTCCAGGGCGCCGCCGTCCCGCGACAGGCCGAACTCTGCGCCCGCCTCAACCTGTCGGACACCGACCTGGACCGCGCGGTGGGGGAGTACTCGCGCGGGATGAAGCAGAAGCTCGGCCTCGTCCAGGCGCTCCAGCACCGCCCGGAGCTCGCGGTACTGGACGAGCCGACCGAGGGGCTGGACCCGCTGGTCCAGGAGACGTTCTTCGAGCTCCTCGCCGAGGAGACCGCCGCCGGCCGCACCGTCCTGCTCTCCAGCCACGTGCTGCCCGAGGTGCAGCGGGCCTGCGGCAGGGTGGCGATCGTCCGCGGCGGCCGGCTGGTGACCGTCCAGTCGGTGGCCGGGCTGCGCCGGGCCCGGGCCCGGCGGATCAGGCTCGTCCTCGGCGACGGGCGGGGTGCCCGGCCGCTCGGCGCGGCCGAACGCTGGTCACCCCGCTGGGAGGGCCCGCGGGTGGAGCTGCTGGTGCCCCCGGACGAGGTGGTGACGGCGGTGCGCGGGCTGCTCGCCGAGCAGCCGGTGGCCGACCTCACCGTCGAGGAGGCCGGCCTGGACGAGGCGTTCCTCGATCTCTACCGGACACCGGGCCAGCCTGCCGTCGGCCCGTCCGCCGAGGGCCTGCCCACGGGCGGCGCACCCACCGCTGACCCGCCCACCGCTGACCCGCCCCGCGGCGACCCGCCGGCCGAGGCCCCCGTCGAGGAGGACCGGTCATGAGCCGCGGCACGGTCAGCCGCCGGCTGCCGCTGGTCTGGCTCGCCCTGCACCGCCGCCGCCGGATGCTGCTGGCGCTGGTGCTCGGCATGGTCGTCTTCGAGGCGCTGATCGTCGTGATCACCAGCACCGTCCCGCCCGCCGACCTGTTCGGCGGCGGACGCACCCCGCCGGACGCCTTCAAGGCGTTCAGCGGATCCAACGGGGACGTCTCCATCGCCAGCTACCCCGGCCTGCTCGGGGCCGGCCTCACCCACCCGTTCTGGATCGCCCTCCAGCTCACCGCCATCGGCTCCCTGGGCGCGGCCGCCGTCGCCGCGGACGTCGAGTCGGGCACCATCGAGCTGCTGATGACCCGTCCGCTCTCCCGCCGCCGACTGCTGGCCGAGCGGACGGCGGCCCTGGCCGCGGCCTCCGTCCTGCTCAACGCCGCCGCCACCGGCACCGTGGCGGTCGGGGTCGCCCTCTCGCCGGACCTGCGCGCCGCCGTCCCGGTGGGCGGGGTCTTCGCGGCCGGGCTGCTGGGCTGCGCCTTCGCGCTCTGCCTGACCGGACCGGTGCTGGCCGTCTCGGCCGTCAGCCGGCGCCGGGCCCACGTCGTCGGCGCGACGGTCGCCCTCGGCGCGGTCGGCTTCGCGCTCAACTTCGTGGCCCTGGCGTGGTCCCCGGCCGCGCCCCTGCGCTACCTCAGCCCGTTCCACTACTACACGCCCGGCGACGCACTGGCCCACGGCAGCGTCCCGTGGACGTCGGTCGCGGTCCTCTCCGCCGTCGGCCTGGCCGGCCTGGCGGCCGCCTTCCGCCTGCTGGAACGGCGGGACCTCGCGATCTGAGCGCGGACACCGGCGCGCCACGCCTCCCGGGTGGGCCGCGCCACCCCGGCGCGCCGCTTCACCCCGGCTCGCCGCGCCACTTCCCGGCGTCCTCCCCGCCCGTGCCGAGCCGTTCGGCCGTGCCGAGCCGTTCGCCCGTGCCGAGCCGTTCGGCCACGTCGAGCCGTTCGGCCGTGCGCCCAGGGCCGTTGGGCCCTCGCCCGGGGCCGCGGGCCGGCCCGATGCTGGTAGTACCGGCGCCACCCGCCGACAGGGAGTGACCCATCATGACCACCCAACTCGCCCTCACCCTCACGGACCTGCGGCTGCTGGCCGCCGCGGGCGGTGCCGCACCCTCCTTGCACAACAGCCAGCCCTGGCGCTTCCGCCCGACGCCGGACCTGACCGGGCTGGAGGTGCGGGCGGACCGGAGCCGGGCCGTTCCGGCCGCCGACCCGGAAGGCCGGGCCCTGCACATCTCCGTCGGTGCGGCCCTGTTCAACCTGCGGGTGGCGGCCGCACACCTCCGTCGCGACGCCTCCGTACGGCTGTTCCCCGCCGGCCCCGGCACCGAGCCGTGCGCGGTGCTCGACCTCGCCGCGCCGGCCCGCACGACGCGGCCCTTCGGCGCCGATCTCCACGCGGCGATCGCCCGGCGGCACTCCAGCCGTGAACCCTTCACCAACCGGGACGTCCCCGAGCGGCTCCTCGCCGGGTTCGTCGAGGCCGCGCAGGACGAAGGCGTGACGTTCGCCCTGCTGGAGGAGGACGGCGTGCGACGCGTGCTCGCCCTCACCTCCGAGGCCGAGGCCCTGATCGCCGCCGACGTCACCCGCGAAGCCGAGACCCGCCGCTGGCTCCGCCTGGAACCGGCGTTCGACGGCATCCCGCTCGCCGCCCTCGGATCGCACGACCGCGACGCACGCGTCCCGATGCGGGGCTTCGCCGGGCACCCGCCCCGCCACTCCACCCCGGCCGGGCGCTTCGAGGCGCTGCCGCAACTGGGCCTCCTCACCACCCGCCTCGACGGCCCCGCCGACTGGCTGCGCGCCGGCCAGGCGATGGAACGCATCTGGCTCCTCGCGACCGCGCACGGACTGCGCGCATCCGTGCTGCACCAGGCCGTGGAGATCCCCGAAACCCGCTGGCGGCTGCGCGACCCCGACGACGGCCCGGGCCACGTGCAGCTGGTGCTGCGCCTCGGCTACGGCCCGCCCGGCACACCGAGCCCGCGCCGTCGCACCGAGGACGTCCTCGACGACCCGGCACCCGCGTAGGGACGGCGTCGGATCCCGGCCCCGGCCCCGGCCCCGGCGGTCGCGCCCGCCGCCGCCGGCCCCGGCCCCGCGGCGGGCGCGTGACGCGTGACGCGTCAGACCGGTACGACCACCACCGGGCACTCCGCGTGCTGGACGACGGCCTGGCTGGTGGAGCCGAGCCGGCCGAGCGGCCCGCGCGGCTTCCCGTGACGGCCGATGACGAGGAGCTGCCGGCCGGTCGAAGCGGCCACCAGCTCCCGTGCCGCGCTGGAACGCACCACCGACGTCGTGACGGGGACGTCGGGGAAGCGCTCGCGCCAGCCCGTGAGCACCTCGGTGAGCAGCCGGTCGTGCTCGGCCGCGATGTGCGACTCCTCGTAGACCACCGGGACTTCGTGGCCCGGTCCCATGAGCAGCGGATACGTCCAGGCGTGGACGGCGAACAGCGGCAGCTCCTGCCGCTGGGCCGCCAGGAACGCGTGGGCGAGCACCGGCTCCTCGTGTTCGCCGCCCTCGACACCGACCACCACGGCGGCGTCGGGTGCCGCCTGCGGGGTGCGCACCACGACGACCGGGCAGGGCGCGTGCGCCGCCACGTAGAGGGTGTTCGAGCCCAGCAGGAGCCGGGGGAACCCGCCCGAGCCGCGGGCACCGACGACCAGCAGGGCAGCGTCCGCCGCCGCCTCGGTCAGGACCTCGCGCGCCTTGCCCTCCACGAGGTCCGCGGTGACGCTCACCTCGGGGCGCCGCGCGGTGGCCCGGGAACGCTCGACCGCGAGCAGCGCCGCGTCCTCCTGCCGGCCGGAGGGCAGTTCGGGGGCTCGTACGAGCCGTAGCGGGAGCCGCCGGAGCGCGGCCTCGTCGCAGGCCCAGTCGAGGGCGGCCTGGCTGGCCTCCGAGGAGTCGACTCCCACGGTGACGGGTCCGTTCATCGCCGTTCCTCCCAGTCCGCGGGGTGGCAGCGGTCGTCCGATGTGTTCAGGCTATGCCCGCGGCCGCCCCGCCGCCGGTCAGCGGCCGGGGAGCGGCCGGGCTGCGGCCCTGCCCCGGCCGCGGGGACCCGCACGCCACCCGCACGCCACCCGCACGCCGCCCGCGCCGCCGCGGACCGTCCGCCCGGCCCGCGCCGCCCCGTCCCGGTCAGTCCGCCGGGATGTGGGCGAGCATGCGCTCCATGCCGCCCACCCAGTTGGCGCGCAGGGCGGTGATGGCGCCGGGCAGGTCGTCGTCCAGGAGGCGGCGTGCGATCTCGCAGTGCTCCTCCGACTCGCGGGCCACCGGTTCGTCCTCGGCGACGACCAGGTTCTCGTAGCGCCGCATCCCGGCCTTGACCCGGGTGAGGAGGTCGAGCAGCCGCTCGTTCGAGCAGCCGCTGAGCAGCAGGCCGTGCCATTCGTCGTCGCGCCGGTCGACCGTCGCGTGCGTGGCGACCTGGTCAGGGAAGCCCTGGGCGAGGTCCAGCAGTCGCGGGGCGATGGTCCGCAGATGCTCCGGGTCGGAGGACTCCAGCGCCAGGGACTCCAGTGCCGCGACGATGGCGACCAGCTCGCGGAACTCCTTGCGGCTGACCGGCGCGAAGCGGAAGCCGCGGCCCTGGTTGCTCTCCAGCACGCCCTCGCCCGCCAGGGCGATCAGGGCCTCGCGCAGCGGCGTGCGGCTGACGCCCAGCTCGGCGGCGAGCACGGCCTCGTTGACATCGGCGCCCGCCGAGAACTCGCCGCGGGTGAGCCGCTCCATGAGCTCGTCGCGGATCTGCTCGCGCAGCGGGCGGCGCTCGATCGCCATCGGGATCCCCCATCTTCGGATCTGCAGCATACCCCTTGACCGCATGCAGTGTACTGCACTATGCATTTTGAATACAAAATGCCGAAGCGGGGTCCTCGACCCCCAGGGGAGGCGGAGCATGGGTCTGACACGCGTGCCGGGGCTGCTGTTCGGGGGCGACTACAACCCCGAGCAGTGGCCCGAGGAGGTCTGGCAGGAGGACGTCCGGCTGATGGCCGAGGCCGGCGTCACCATGGTGACCGTCGCGGTCTTCTCCTGGTCCCGGCTGGAACCCGCGCCCGGCGTCTACGACTTCGGCTGGCTCGACCGCGTCCTCGACCTGCTCCACGCGCACGGCGTCGCCGCCGACCTCGCCACCGCGACCGCGACGCCCCCGCCCTGGCTGGTCCGGCGCCACCCGGAGATCCGGCCCGTCGACGCCGCCGGCACCCGGCTGGAGTTCGGCTCGCGGCAGGGCTACTGCCCCTCCTCCCCGGTGTTCCGGGCCGCCACCGTCCGGCTGGCCCGCGCCCTGGCCGAGCGTTACCGGGACCACCCCGCGCTCGCGTTGTGGCACATCGGCAACGAGTACGCCGACCACACGGCCGAGTGCTTCTGCGAGGAGTCGGCCCGCGACTTCCGGCGCTGGCTGCAGGAGCGCCACCGCACCCTCGACGGCCTCAACTCCGCCTGGGGGACGTCGTGCTGGGGCCAGCACTACACCGACTGGACGCAGGTCGAACCGCCCCGCAAGGCCCCCGGCCCGGTCAACCCCACCCAGCTGCTGGACTGGCGCCGCTTCTCCAGCGACGCGCTGCTCGCCTGCTTCGAGGCCGAGCGCGAGGTCCTGAAGGAGGTCACCCCGGACGTCCCGGTGACCACCAACTTCATGAGCGTCCTGCGCGACCTCGACTACTGGAAGTGGGCCGCCGCCGAGGACCTCGTCAGCGACGACGCCTACCCCGACCCGGCCGACCCGCGGGCCCACGTCAGGGCCGCGCTCAGCTACGACCTGATGCGCTCGCTGAAGCGGCAGCCGTGGCTGCTCCTGGAGTCCGCGCCGAGCGCGGTCAGCTGGCGCGCGGTCAACGTCC
Organism: Kitasatospora sp. RG8; assembly: GCF_017813315.1. Taxonomy (NCBI): domain Bacteria; kingdom Bacillati; phylum Actinomycetota; class Actinomycetes; order Kitasatosporales; family Streptomycetaceae; genus Kitasatospora; species Kitasatospora sp. RG8. Next base: position 143,869 of record NZ_JAGIYX010000015.1, on the reverse strand, counting down.
CCAAGGACCCGGGCGTCATGCGCCTGCACAGCCTCCAGGCGCTGGCCCACGGCTCGGACGGCGTGATGTTCTTCCAGTGGCGCCAGGCCAGGTACGGCCCGGAGAAGTTCCACTCGGCGATGCTCCCGCACGGCGGCACCCGGACCCGCCAGTGGCGGGAGACGGTGGCCCTCGGCGCGGACGTGCGGCGGCTGGCCGAGGTCGCGGGCACCACCACCGAGGCCGACGTCGCCCTCCTGCTGGACTGGGACAGCTGGTGGGGGCTGGAGGCCCCCGAGTCGATGCCGTCCGACCGGCTCCGGCTGCACGAGCTCCTCCTCGGCTGGTACGCGCCGCTGCACGCCCGCGGCATCGCCGTCGACCTGGCCCCGCCGGACCGCGACCTCTCCTCCTACCGGCTGGTCATCGCCCCCAACCTCTACCTGTGCACCCCCGGGCAGGCCGCCAACCTGGCCGCCTTCGCCGGGCGGCTGCTGGTCGGCCCGTTCAGCGGGGTGGTCGACGCCGCCGACCACGTCCACGACGGCGGGGCGCCCGGACCGCTGCGCGACCTGCTCGGAGTGCGCGTGGAGGAGTGCCGGCCGATCCCCGACGGCGGGACCCAGGAGGTCGTGACGGCGGACGGCACCCGGCTGCTCGCCCGCACCTGGAGCGAGTGGCTCACCGCCGAGGACGCCGAGGTGCTGGCGCGCTACCGCGGCGGCCCGCTGGACGGCCGCCCGGCCGTCACCCGGCGCGGCGCCGCCACCTACCTCAGCTTCCTGCCCGAGGACCCGGCGCCGCTGCTGGACGAGGCGCTGGCCGCCGCCGGGATCACCGGTGTGACCGGCGCCGGCCTTCCCGAAGGCGTCGAGGCATGCCGCCGCGGCCCGTACCTGTTCCTGCTCAACCACGGGACGGAGCCGGCCGTCGTCCCGCTGCCGGCCCGCACCGAGCCCGTGACCGCCCCGCCGACCGACCTGCTGACCGGCCGTCCGCTGCCGGTCGGCCCCGTGACCGTCGCACCGCGCGACGCCGTGGTCCTGAAGCCCTGAGCCCGAGGAGTGCCCGTGGCCCATCCCTACATCCCCAACGCGGGGCCCGAGACGCGGGCGGCGATGCTCGCCGAGATCGGCGCCCCCGATGTCGCCGAGTTCTACGGCGACATCCCCGCCGACCTGCGCCTCGACCGCCCGCTCGACCTGCCCGCGCCGTTCGCCGACGAGCACGGCCTGGCGCGGCACGTCCGCGGCCTGCTGGCCCGGAACACCGACCCGGCCGAACTGCTGAGCTTCCTCGGCCACGGCTGCTACCCGCACCACGTCCCGGCGGTGTGCGACGAGGTCAACGGGCGCGGCGAGTTCCTGACCGCCTACGCGGGCGAGCCCTACGAGGACCACGGCCGGTTCCAGGCCCTCTTCGAGTACGTCTCGATGATGGCCGAGCTGCTGGAGATGGACGTCGTCAACGTCCCCACCTACGACGGCTTCCAGGCGGCCGGGACGGCCCTGCGGATGGCCGCGCGCCGCACCGGCCGGAACCGGGTGCTGGTCAGCGGGGCGGTCGCGGCCGACAAACTGGCCAAGATCCGCGACTACCTCGCGCCGGACGTCGAGGTGCTGCTCGCCCCGGTGGGCGACTCGGGGGAGATGGGCGACGTCCGGCTGGACGACACCTTCGCCGCCCTCTACCTGGAGACGCCCACCGTCCACGGTGTCGTCGAGACCCGCGGCCGCGAACTGGCCGACCTGGCACACGCCGTCGGCGCCCTGCTGGTCGTCTCCACCGACCCGATCTCGCTCGGTGTGCTCGCCCCGCCGGCCTCCTACGGCGCCGACCTGGTCTGCGGGGACATCCAGTCCCTGGGCATGCACCCGCAGTACGGCGGCGGCCAGGCCGGGTTCATCGCCGCGCACGACGAGGAGCGCCTGGTCGCGGAGTTCCCGTCCCGGCTGTTCGGCATCGCCCCGACCGCCGTCCCCGGCGAGTACGGCTTCGGCGACGTCCTCTACGACCGGACCTCCTTCGCGCTACGGGAGGAGGGCAAGGAGTGGGTCGGCACCGCGGCCGCCCTGTGGGGCATCACCGCCGGCGTCTACCTCGCGCTGATGGGACCGCAGGGCATGCGGGAGATCGGCGAGACGATCCTCGCCCGCACCCGGTACGCGATGCGTGCGCTCGCCGCCGCCGGCGCCGTCGTCCGCCACCAGGAGGCGGTGCATTTCCGGGAGTTCGCCGTCGAGGTGCCGGACGCCGACGCCCTGCTCGCCGCCCTGCGACGCCGGGGCGTCCTCGGCGGCGTGCGGCTCGGGCCCCGGGAGGTCCTGGTCTGCGTCACCGAGCGGCACTCCGTCGCCGACATCGACACCCTCGCGGCGGCGGTCAGGGACGCGCTGTCCGCCATCGACGTCCCTTCCGTCACCAACGTCCCCCCTCCCGGCATCGACGCCGCTTCCACCGTCGCCGCCGTCGCCGCCATCGACGTCCCTTCCGCCACCGGAGGCACCGCGTGAGCTCGCACGGAACGACCGGCGAACCGTTCGCCACCCTGCCGATCGGGGCCAGGCCCGCCCTGCGCCGCTTCCACCAGGCCCGCTGGGACGAGGAGATCGTCTTCGAGCTGTCCCGGCCCGGGCGGCGCGGCGTGGGCGTCCCCGCCCCGGACGCGCCGCTGGTCGAGCTGCCCGAGGGCGTCGCCCGCCAGACCCCGCCCGCGCTGCCCGAACTGTCGCAGAACCAGGTGGTCCGGCACTACCTGCGGCTGTCCCAGGAGACCCTCGGCGCCGACCTGAACATCGACGTCGGCCAGGGCACCTGCACGATGAAGTACAGCCCCAAGGTCAACGACGCCCTCGTGCGCGACCCGCGGGTCGCCGGGCTGCACCCGCTCCAGCCCGAGGACACCGTGCAGGGCGTGCTGGAGATCTACTGGCGGCTGGAGCAGATCCTCAAGGAGATCTCCGGCATGGCACGGGTCTCGCTCCAGCCCGGCGCGGGCTCGGCGGCGATCTACGCCAACATCGCGATGATCCGCGCCTACCACGCCTCCCGGGGCGAGGGGGACCAGCGCGACCAGGTGATCACCACGATGTTCTCCCACCCCTCGAACGCGGCCTGCGCCAAGGTCGCCGGGTACGAGGTCGTCACCCTCATGCCGGACGCCGAGGGCTGCCCCGACATCGAGGCGCTGCGTGCGGCGGTCGGCCCGCGCACCGCCGCACTCCTGATCACCAACCCGGAGGACACCGGGATCTTCAACCCGCGGATCCGCGAGTTCGTCGACCTGGTCCACGAGGCCGGCGGCCTGGCCTGTTACGACCAGGCCAACGCCAACGGCATCCTCGGCATCACCCGGGCCCGGGACGCCGGGTTCGACCTGTGCCACTTCAACCTGCACAAGACCTTCTCGACGCCGCACGCGTGCGGCGGGCCGGCGGCCGGCGCGTGCGGCGTCGCCGAGGCGCTGGTGCCGTTCCTGCCCGGTCCGGTCGTCGACCGCGACGGCGGGGCCTACACGCTGACCGCCCCGGAGCGTTCGGTCGGGAAGATCCGGCCGTTCCTCGGGGTGACGCCCAACGTCGTCCGCGCCTACGCCTGGGTGATGGCGCTCGGGGCGGAGGGCCTGCGCGAGGTCGCGGAGACGGCCGTCCTCAACAACAACTACCTGATGAGCAAGGTGCTGCGGATCCCCGGCGCCTCCGTCCCGTGGGCGCAGCGGCGGCGGGTCGAACAGGTCCGCTACTCCTGGCAGGAGCTGACCGCGGAGACCGGCGTGCACTCGGAGGAGATCGGTTTCCGGGCCGCCGACTTCGGCGTGCACTACTGGACCAGCCACCACCCGTACGTGGTGCCCGAGCCGTTCACCCTGGAGCCGACCGAGTCCTACTCCCGGGAGGACCTCGACGAGTACGCGGCGATCCTCGCCCAGGTCGCCGCCGAGGCGCGCGAGGACCCCGACTTCGTGCGGGGCGCGCCCTACCGGCAGAGCGTCCACCGGATCGACCCCGGCCCGCTGGACGACCCGGCGCAGTGGTCGCCCTCCTGGCGCGCCTACCGCCGCAAGCACGGCGGGAAGCAGGGGGAGACCCACGAGGGAATGCACGACAGGAGGCACGGCGGGAACCACGACCGGACGCACGGCGGATGATCGTCGGCCTGGTCGTGAACCCGGTCGCGGGCCTCGGCGGCGCCGTCGCCCTCAAGGGCAGCGACGGGCCCGGTGTCCAGGCCAGGGCGCTCGCCCTGGGCGCCGTCCCGCGTGCGGCCGGCCGCGCGGCGGCCGCGCTGCGCGCCCTGCACTCCCGGCGTCCCGACGTCCTCGTCCGCACCGTCGCCGGCCCGATGGGGGAGGACAGCGCGCTCGCCGCCGCCGTCCCGTACGAGACCGTCCACCGTGCCCGCTCCGGGGCCGCCACCGGCGCGGTGGACACCCGGGCGGCGGTGGCCGCGCTCGGCACGGTGGACCTGCTGCTGTTCGCGGGCGGCGACGGCACGGCGCGGGACGTCCTGGACGCCGGGCCGCGCCCGCCGGTGCTCGGCGTGCCGGCCGGGGTGAAGGTCTACTCGGGCTGCTTCGCCGTCAGCCCGTTCGCGGCGGGGGCGGCCGCCGCCGGGTTCGACGGGAGGACGGTCGAGGCGGAGGTCGTCGACCTGGACGAGGAGGCGTACCGGGCGGGGCGGGTCGGTGCCCGGCTCTACGGGACCCTCCGGGTGCCGGCGCAGCGGGCGCGGCTCAGCGGCCGCAAGTCCGGCTCCTCGGCGGCGCCGCCGGGCACGGCGGAGTCCATCGCCCGGGCGGTGGTGGCGGCGATGCGGCCCGGTACCGCCTACGCGCTGGGGCCCGGCGCGACCACGCTCGCCGTGGGGCGGGAGCTCGGCCTGGAGTTGACGCCGCTGGGCGTGGACGTCGTCCGGGACGGCGCCCTGCTCGCCTCCGACGTGACCGAGCAGCGCCTGCACACCATTGCCATGTCACAGGTGACGCATGGTGTGTTGTCCGTCATCGGTGGGCAGGGTTTCGTGATCGGGCGCGGCAACCAGCAGTTCAGCCCGCGGGTGCTGGCCGGGCTCGCCGGGATCGTCGTCCTCGCCACCCGGGAGAAGCTCGCCGGGCTCGGCGGGCGGCCCCTGCTCGCGGACAGCGGCGACCCGGAGGCCGACGCCGCGCTCGACGGCCACGTCCGGGTCGTCACCGGACACCGTGAATCAGTTCTGTACCGCATCCGGTCCGCGAGTGAGGAGCTCCCATGAACACCCTGCGCAACAAGGTCGCCATCGTCACCGGTGGTGCCTCCGGCATCGGCCGCGCCACCGCCCTGCTGTTCGCCGCCGAGGGCGCCGCCGTGGTCATCGCCGACCTCGCGGACGCCGGCCCGGTCGTCCGCGAGATCGAGGCCGCGGGCGGCCGGGCGGTGGCGGTGCGGGCCGACGTCTCCTCGGAGACCGACTGCGAACGGATCGTCACCATCGCGGTCCGGACGTACGGGGGCCTGCACGTCCTGTTCAACAACGCCGGGATCATCCGCCGCCAGAGCGCGCTGGAGATCTCCGTCGAGGACTGGGACCGGGTGATGGCCGTCAACGTCCGGTCCGTCTACCTGATGTGCCGCTTCGCCGTCCCGGCGATGACGGGGGGCGGCTCGATCATCAACACCGGCTCCGGCTGGGGGTTGAAGGGCGGCGGCAACGCGCTGTCCTACTGCGCCTCCAAGGCCGCGGTCGTCAACATGACGCGCGCCCTGGCGATCGACCACGCCGCCGCCGGCATCCGCGTCAACTCGGTCAACCCGGGCGACACCCTGACCCCGATGCTGCGCGACGAGGCGCGCCAGCTCCACGAGGAGTGGGCGGCCTTCGAGAAGGACGCCGCCGACCGGCCGATGGGCCGCGCGGGCTCGCCCGAGGAGATCGCCAACACCGTCCTGTTCCTCGCCGGCGACGCGAGCAGCTACATGACCGGCTCCGCCCTCGTCGTCGACGGCGGCGGCCTCGCCTGACCCCCCTCGCCACCGGGCCCCGCACCCACACGCGCACCTCCACCCACCCCACCCGCACCCCTCAGTCCTCACGAAGGCCCAGGAGGCATCCGATGTCCGCTTTCACGAGAAGAACAGCCCTGCTCGCCGCCGCGGTCGCCCTGGCCACCACCGCGTCCGCGTGCAGCGGGTCCGGCGGCGCAGGCCCCGCCTCGGACGGCAAGGACGGCAAGGTCACCATCCGCTGGTCTACCTGGGGCTCGGCCGAGGACACCGCGGCCTTCAAGGCCTTCACCGACGACTTCACCAGGAAGCACCCGAACATCACCCTCAAACTCGAACAGGTCTCCTCCTACGAGGACTACCACCCCAAGCTGCTCACCCAGCTCACCTCCGGAAGCGCCCCCGACGTCGTCTACGTCGGCGACGACTACATCGGCAAGCTCGTCGCCGACGGCGTGCTCGCCCCGCTCGACGAGCAGCTCGCCGGGCCGCAGAGCCGCAGCAGGCCCGCCGACTTCTTCGAGGGCATCTACGGCGGTGCGAAGAAGGAGGGCGTCACCTACGGCGTCCCGAACGACACCAACCCCGAGGTCCTCTGGTTCGACAAGAAGGCCCTGGCCGACGCCGGGATCACCGAGGACCCGGCCGTGCTGAACGACGCCGGGCAGTGGACCATGGCCAAGTACCTGGAGATGAACGCGAAGCTCAAGGCCGCCGGCAAGTACGGCTCCGTCTTCTGGAACTGGTACGGCGCCAACTACAGCGTGGTCAACGGCTTCGGCGGCAAGGTCTGGGACGGCGGCCGGTTCGTCGCGACGTCCGACCCGAAGACCCGGCAGGCGTTCAGGACCCTCGCCGACGGCTACCGGGACAAGACGTTCGCCTCCGCCGACCTGCTGCCCGAGGGCAACGGCGCGGCCACCCAGTTCATCAAGCACAAGGCCGGCTTCTACGCCGGCGGCCGCTGGGTGATCGAGAACATCGACAAGGGCGGTGACCGCGCCGGCTACGACGTCGTGCCGTTCCCCTCCGAGTCCGGGAAGCCGATCCCGGGCGCCGTCGCCGCCTCCTACCTGGCGATCAACAAGGGCAGCAAGCACCCGAAGGAGGCCTTCACCTTCCTCACCGAGTTCGTCAGCAAGGAGGGCCAGCAGCTGCGGCTCAAGGGCGGCAGCGCCGTCCCGTCCGTCAAGGGCGCCGAGAACCTGGTGACCGACGGCAACTACCCGGCGCACGCGAAGACCTTCCTCGACCTGCGCGACCGGGGCTTCGCCAACTACCCCGACGAGGTCGCCGTCCCCGGCCTGACCAAGGCGATCAACGACCAGCTCATGAAGATCTGGGAGGGCAAGACCGGCTTCGACGAGGGCATGACCCAGCTCCAGGCCCTCGTCGACGGCATGAAGGGCCGGCAGGGGTGAGCGCCGTCACCCAGCCCGCGGCCCGGCGGGGCGGGCGCCCCGCCGCCGGCCGGGCCCCCGCGGCCCGCAGCGGCCCCGAGCCGCTCTGGCGCCGCCGCGACCGGCGGTGGGCCCTCGTCTTCCTCGCCCCCCAGCTGCTGGGCCTGCTGGTCTTCCTGGTCGGCCCGCTCGGCTTCGCCGTCGTGCTCTCCTTCATGCGCTGGGACGGCCTGGGCGACGCCACCTGGGTCGGCCTGGACAACTACCGCACCCAGCTGACCGACCCGGAGTTCGGCCGCGCGGTGTGGAACACCCTCAAGATCGGCCTGATCACCGTGCCGGGCGGGCTCGCCCTGGCCCTGCTGATCGCGCTCGCCCTGCACGGCGTGCGCGGCCGGACCGTCTACCGGGTGGTCTACTTCCTGCCCGTGGTGACCAGCTCGGTCGCGGTGTCGGTGATCTGGCAGATGATCCTCGGCGGCGGCGCCGACGGCATCCTCAACGGCACCGCGCACGACCTGCTCGGGGTCACCCTGCCCGACTGGCTGGCCGACCCGGACTGGGTCGTCCCCGCCATCGCGGTCGTGACGATCTGGTCCTCGCTGGGGCTCAACGTCGTCATCTTCCTGGCCGGGCTCGCGACCATCCCGCCGAACCTGCTCGAAGCCGCGCGGATCGACGGCGCCGGCCCGTGGCAGACCCTGCGCTCGGTCACCCTGCCGCTGCTCTCGCCCACCGTCTTCTTCACCGTGGTGGTGTCCGTGATCAGCTCGTTCCAGGCCTTCGACCTCGTCTACGTCCTGGTCAACCCGGATCACAACGAAGGCGCCCAGACCATCGTCTACAAGGTCTACCAGCAGGGCTTCCGCGAGTTCCACTTCGGCCTGTCGAGTGCTGCCGCGCTGCTCCTGCTGCTGTTGACGCTCGTCGTCACGGCGGTCCAGTTCAAGGCGCAGAAGCGCCTCGTCCACTACGAGTCCTGAGGCGCCGCCATGACCGTACGGAACACCACCACCCCCGGCCGCCTCCTCCTGCACGCCGGGCTCGCCCTCGGCGGCCTGCTCATGCTGTTCCCGTTCGTCTGGATGGTCCTGACCTCCTTCAAGGGGGTCGGCCAGATGATCAACGACCCGCTGTCCTGGCTCCCCGCCCCCTGGCGCGCACGGAACTACCCCGACGTGCTCGACGAGGTCCCGATCGGGCGGGCGTACTGGAACAGCATGTACATCGCGGCGGTCACCGTCGCCGCCACCCTGTTGACCGGCGCCATGGCCGCCTACGCCTTCGCCCGGATCCCGTTCCGCGGCTCCGGGCCGCTGTTCGGCCTCTTCCTCGCCACCCAGATGGTCCCGGCCCAGGTCACCATCGTGCCGCTCTACATCATGCTGGCCAGGCTCCAACTGATCGACTCGCACCTGGCGCTGATCCTGCCGGCGGTCGCCAACCCCTTCGCCGTGTTCCTGCTGCGCCAGTTCATCCGGGCCGTCCCGGTCGAACTGGAGGAGGCGGCCCGGATCGACGGCGCGGGCCGCTGGACCGTCTTCTGGCGGATCATCCTGCCCAACATCCGCCCCGGCCTCTGGACGCTCGGCATCATCGTCTTCCTGGCCAGCTGGAACAGCTACTTCTTCCCGCTGGTGTTCCTGAACTCCTCGGAGCTGTTCACCGTCCCGCTGCTGCTCGACTCCTTCAACTCCCAGCGCGGCGGCGTCGACTACGGACTCACCGCCGCCCTGTCCGCGATGACCGTGGTGCCGATGCTCATCGCCTTCCTGGTCGGGCAGCGCAGGATCCTCAACAGCATGGCCTCCTCGGGCCTGGGAGGGCGCTGATGTCCGCACCGACGCCCCCCACGAGCCCGGCCGGACCCGACCTCGGACCCGACCTCGAACTCGACCTCGTCGAGCGGCCGTTCACCGAACGCGGCTCGCGCCTGCTGGTCACGGCCGGCCCCGACGGCCTGCGGGTCGCCCGGGCCGAGTACGAGACGCCGCTCGCCGCGACCACGGAACTCACCGCGCTGGTCGTGCGCGACCCCGCCGGACGCCCGCTGCCCGTCGTGCGGGCGACACCCGTCGAGGTGGCCTTCGCGGGCGGGGTGTCCCTGCTGTTCGCCGACCACGAGACCCTGGTGCTCGCCGGGCGCGACGCGCGGGCCTCCTGGCGGTTGCCCGACGGGACGGAGCGGACGCTCGCGCTCGACGGCTGCCACGTCCTGGCGGGCCCGTCCGGGACGTGGTCGGCACCCGCCGTGCGCGCCGCCGCCGAGGCCCGCTGGACGGCGTGGTTCGACCGCCTGCCGCCCGTCCGGGCCGACCTCGCGGAGCGTGCCCGGATGGCCTGGTGGACGCTGGCCGTCAACCTGCTGCCGATCGCCGGCCGCGAGGGGCTCGTCCCGTCGAAGTACGGGTACGTCGGCGTCTGGAACTGGGACGCCCTCTTCCACGCCGTCGCCCTGCGCCACGCCTTCCCGGCGCTCGCCCGCGACCAGATCCTGCTCCTCCTCGACCACCAGCTCCCGGACGGCCGGCTCCCCGACGTCGTCCACGACCGCGGCGTGCTCGCCGACACCACCGACCTGCCGCGGGCGGACCACGAGCGCCTGGCCGAGCACGTCGGCAGCGCGAACGGCGCCCGGGCGGGCCGCACGCCGGTGCCGGTCACCAAACCGCCGCTCGCCGCCTGGGCCGTCTGGAAGGTCCACGAGAGCGACCCGGACGTCCCGTTCCTCGCCGCCGTCTACCCGCGGCTCGTCCGCGCGCACGAGTGGTGGTTCGCCGGCTCCGACCCGGACGGCGACGGCCTCCCCGAGTACCTGCACCCCTACTCGTCCGGTCTCGACGACAGCCCGGTCTGGGACTACGGACCCCGCGCCGAGCCCCCCGACCTCAACTCCTACCTGGTCGTGGAGGCCGACCGCCTGGCCGACATCGCCCACGCCCTCGGCCGCCCCGCAGACGCGGCCCGCTGGCGCTCGCGCGCCGCCGCGCACGCCGGACTGCTGGTGGCCCGGCGCTGGGACGGCACCCGCTTCACCACCCTGTCGGCCGGCGTCCCCGTCCCCGTCCGCACCGCGCTCGACCTCATGCCGCTGTTCACCGGCCGGCTGCCCGCCGAGGTCGCCGGCGCCCTGGAGCGGACCCTCCGTTCCCCCGCCTACTGGGGCGAGCGCCCCGTTCCGACCGTGGCCTTCGACGACCCCGCGTTCGCCCCGGACACGATGTGGCGGGGTCCGGTCTGGCTGAACATCAACCACCTGCTCGTCGAGGGACTGCGCCGTTCCGGCTTCCCGGACACCGCCGACGAACTCCGCGACCGCACCCTCGCCATGGTCCGCGACGCGGGCGGCCTCTACGAGTACTGGAACCCCCTGACCGGCGCCCGCGCCCCCCGCGCCACCTCGGGATTCGGCTGGTCGGCCGCGCTCTTCCTCGACCTCGCCGCCCTGCCCACGGCCGACCGGCGATGATGTCCGGGGTCCCGTGATGCGGACGGCCCCGCCCGGCCGCGTTCCCCGCGACGGCGGCCGGTCAGGGCCCGCGAGACGGCGCCGGAAAAGCCGACGGCCGCCCGGCGTCCCGACCCGGGCGGCCGCGCAACGAGGGTTGCGGGGCGTCCCGGGCCGGGCGGCCGGGCAGCCGTCCAGTACGCGGTGGCGGCCGGAACCCGACCGCCAGGGGGTCACGCGGGAAAGGTGATCAGGCGGACGGCCGGGGCCGAGACCACCTGCACCGTCGCGGTGCCCGGCAGGCGCAGCTTGGCGAAGCCGCCCTGCAGGGCCACCCGTGCCCGGGGGACGGACGAGACCGCCGTGCCGTCCGCGTCCACCACCGTGTAGCCGGCGTTCAGTTCGACCGCCGCCTCGGCCCAGTCCTCGCTCATGCCTTCACCTCGGGGAAGTCCAGCTCCGGACGGGCCAGGTGGTTGTAGTAGTTGGAGAGCGTGTTGAGCGCCACGTGCGCCACCACCTCGCCGGCCTCCGCCTCCGTCACGCCGGCCGCGTCGATCAGCGCACGGGTCCCGTCGCCGATCCGCCCACGGGTGCGGACGAGTTCGCGGGCCAGCGCCAGCAGCGCCCGGGTGTGCGGGTCCGCGTCCGAGGCGTCGCGGGTGGCGAGCAGCTCCTCGTCGCTCAGACCCATCGTGGCGCCGCGCAGCGAGTGGGCGCTGACGCAGTAGGTGCAGTCGTTCTCCTGGGCGACCAGGAGGGCGAGCTGCTCGCGCACCCGGGCCCGCAGCACGCCGCGGCCCAACTGGTCGCGCATCGCCAGGTAGCCCTCCAGGGCGGCCGGCGCCTCGGCCATCGAGGCGTAGAGGTTCGGCACCCGCCCCAGCTGTTTCTGTACCCGGTCGAGCAACTCGCCCTTGTCCGCGGATGTTTGCACGGCTTCCCCCCGATGTGTGACGTCCCCCGGAAACGGTACCGATCGGTACCGACAGCAAGACGGTACCGACCGGTGCCGTTTCGCGTCAAGGGCCGCCGGCCGCGCCCCGGGCGGTCCGGCGCGGCGGTGGCTCCGCGGGCGCGCGCCCGCCGCCGGCCCGAAGCTTGTATCGCTCTCTTGACTGGCGTCACCAGAGCGCCATACTGGCCTCACTCCCCGCTCGCCGAAGAGGTGCCGCCCTATGGAGCTCACACCCTCAGCGCATCTGGACACGTTCTGCCGCGACAACCTTCCGCCGCCCGACCAGTGGCCCGAACTCCTCTTCGAACTGCCCGAGCTGGCCTATCCCGACCGGCTCAACTGCGCGCACGCGCTGCTCGACGAGACGATCGAGCGCCTCGGCCCCGACCGGCGCTGCCTGCTCACTCCGACGGAGCAGTGGAGCTACGGCGAACTGCGCCGGAACGCGGACGCGGTGGCCCGGGTCCTGACCGAGGACCTGGGCCTGGCCACCGGCAACCGGGTGCTGCTGCGCGGCCCCAACACCCCCTGGCTGGTGGCATGCTGGCTGGGGGTGCTGAAGGCGGGCATGGTGGCGGTCACCACCATGCCGCTGCTGCGGGCACCCGAACTGACCGCGATGCACGAGATCAGCCTGCCGGTGGCGGCACTGTGCGACCACCGCAACCTGGCCGAGCTGGAACGGGCCGCCATACCGGGCCTGACCGTCCTGGCCTACGGCGGCCCCGGACCGGACGACCTGACCGCCCGCTGCGCCGCCCGGCGCGGCCGCTTCACCGCCGTGCCCACCGCCGCCGACGACGTGGCGCTGATCGCCTTCACCTCCGGTACCACCGGCCGGCCCAAGGCCACCCTCCACTTCCACCGCGACGTCCTCGCCAACGCCGACACCTTCTCCCGGCACGTGCTGCGGCCCACGCCGGACGACCTCTTCGCCGGCACTCCGCCGCTCGCCTTCACCTTCGGCCTCGGCGGGTTGGTGGTCTTCCCGCTGCGGGCCGGCGCCGCCGCGCTGCTGCTGGAGCGGACCGGCCCGGAGGAGCTCGCCGAGCACGTCGCCCGGCACCGGGTCAGCATGCTGTTCACCGCGCCGACCGCCTACCGGGCGATCCTGGCCGCCGGACTGGCCGGCCGGCTGAAGGACGTGCGGCGCTGCGTCTCGGCCGGCGAGCACCTGCCGGTCTCCCTCTGGCAGGCCTTCCACGCGGCCACCGGGCAGCGGCTGGTCGACGGCATCGGGGCCACCGAGCTGCTGCACGTGTTCATCTCCGCCGCCGACGGTGACATCCGCCCCGGCGCGACCGGCCGGCCGGTCCCGGGCTACCGGGCCGCCGTGCTCGACGCCGACGGCGCGCCGGTGCCCGACGGCACCCCGGGCCTGCTCGCCGTCAAGGGCCCGACCGGGTGCCGCTACCTGCGCGACGAGCGCCAGGCCGGCTACGTGCGCAACGGCTGGAACCTCACCGGCGACACCTGTGTGCGCGACCGCGACGGCTACTTCTGGTACCAGGCGCGCACCGACGACATGATCGTCTCGGCCGGCTACAACATCGCCGGGCCCGAGGTCGAACAGGTGCTGGCCGGCCACCCGGACGTGCTGGACAGCGCGGTGGTCGGCGCGCCCGACGAGCGGCGCGGCAGCGTGGTCAAGGCGTACGTGGTGCTGCGCGAGGGCGTACCGGCCGGACCGGAGACGGTCCGGGAACTCCAGGAGCACGTCAAACGGACGATCGCGCCGTACAAGTACCCGCGCGAGGTCGAGTTCGTCACCGAACTGCCGCGCACCGCCACCGGCAAGCTGCACCGGGCCGAGCTGCGCCGCCGGGCGGCCGCGCACCCGGCCAGCGTGGCGGTGGAGCGGCGGGTGGAGTGGTCGGACACCGACGCGGCCGGGCACTACCACTTCTCGGCGGTGCAGCGCTGGGTCGAGGCCGCCGAGGCGGTGCTGCTGCGCCGGCTCGGGCTGGCCGGGCTGTTCGGCCGGATCCCGCGGGTGCACTTCGAGGCCGACTACCGCGAACGCCTCTGGTTCGGCGACGAGGTCCGCACCGAGCTGCGGGTCCTGCGGGTCGGCGGCTCGTCGTTGCACTACGCCTTCGAGGTGCACGGGCCACAGGGCCTGGCCGCCGCCGGGCGGATGTCGGTGGTGCACGCCGCGCCGCAGGCCGAGGGCACCGAACCCTGGCCCGCCGAGGTGCGCCGGGCGCTCGCCGAGTCCGGGCCGCAGCAGGCGGAGGGCTACCGGTGACCGGGGGAGCGGTGCCGGCGGGCGCCGCAGGAGGACCGGTGAGCGGCGCCTCAGGGGGGCCGGCAGGTTCCGCGGTGCAGCGGGCCGCGGTGATCGGTGCCGGGCCCGGCGGACTCTACTTCGCCGCACTGGCCAAGAAGTTGGCGCCGCACCGGGAGATCACGGTGTGGGAGCGCGACGCCCGCGACGACGCGTTCGGCTTCGGCGTGGTCTTCTCGGACGAGACGCTGGACGGCATCGCCCAGGCCGATCCGCCGGTCTTCGCCGCGCTGTCCGCCGAGTTCGCCCGCTGGAGCGACATCGACGTCCGGTACGCCGGCCAGGTGCGCACCTGCGGCGGGCACGGCTTCGCGGCACTGGACCGCAACCGGCTGCGCGCGGTCCTGCAACAGCGCTGCGCCGAGCTGGGGGTGGACGTGCGCTACCGGACACCCGCGCCACCTGTCGCCCGACTGGCGGCCGACTACGACCTGGTGGTGGCCGCCGACGGCGTGCGCTCGGCGACCCGGGCAGCCCTCGCGGAGGCCTTCCGGCCCGAACTGGACGAGCGGCACTGCCGCTACATCTGGCTCGCCACCGACAAGGTCTTCGAGGCCTTCACCTTCATCGTGGAGCAGTACGACTTCGGCGCACTGCAGGTGCACGCCTATCCGTACAGCGACCGGCGTTCGACCTTCATCGTGGAGATGGCCGAGGAGGCGTGGCGCAAGGCGGGCTTCGAGGAGCCGGCCGGGCGGGAGTTGGGGCGCGGGCAGAGCGACCTGCCGAGCGTACGGCGGTGCGAGCAACTGCTCGCACCGCACCTGGACGGGCACCGGCTGATCCCGAACGCCTCGCGCTGGATCCGCTTCACCACCGTGCGCAACGCGAGCTGGCACCACCGCAACGTGGCGCTGCTCGGGGACGCCGCGCACACCGCCCACTTCTCGATCGGATCGGGCACCAAACTGGCCCTGGAGGACGCCCTCGCGCTGGCCGCCGCACTGCAGGAAAGCCCGGCGCTGGAGGGCGCGTTGGCGGCCTACGAGGCCGAGCGGCGGCCGGTGGTGGAGTCCGCGCAGCGGGCGGCGCAGGCGAGCCTGGAGTGGTTCGAGACCGTCGGCCGGCACACCGGCCAGGGCGCCGAGCAGTTCGCCTTCAACCTGCTCACCCGCAGCCGCCGGGTCACCTACGGCAACCTGCGCGCCCGGGACGCCGCCTTCGTGGACGCCGTCGACGCGGCCTACGGCGGCGCCGCGCAGGGCGAGGCGGGCGCCGGGTCGGGTGGCTGTGCAGGAGGCGAGGCGGCGGGCCGCGGCTCGACCTCCGGCGATGCGACGTCGGGCGATGCGACGTCCGGCGACGCGGCTTGCGGTGGCACGACCTCCGGCGACGCGACGTCGGGCGATGCGACCGCTGCCCGCAAGGCCCCCGGCGGCACGGCCCCCGGCGGCGGGGGCGGCGGTGGCAGGGCGGCCGTTCCGCCGATGTTCCGGCCGCTGCGGCTGGGCCGGCTGGGGCTGCGCAACCGGATCGTGGTGCCGCCGCTGGCCACCTTCACCGCCGTGGACGGGCTGCCCAGCGGCTTCGACCGGGCCCAGCTCGCCGCCCACGTCCTCGGCGGCGCCGGTCTGGTCTTCACCGGCATGACCGCGGTCAGCGCGCAGGGCCGGGCCACCGAGCGCTGCACGGGCCTGTGGACGGACGCCCAGGAGGCGGCCTGGCGCTCGGTCGTGCGCGCGGTCCGCGAGCTGGGTGACACCCCGCTGGGCATCCAGCTGACACACGCCGGGCGGCGCGCGTCGAGCACCGTGCCCGGCCCGGACGGGATCGGGCGCGCCCTCGCGGACGGCTGGCCGACACTGGCGGCCTCGCCGCTGCCGTGGGAGGCGGCGGGCCCGCCGCCGCGCCCGGCCGGCCCGGCGGAACTGGCCGGTGTGGCCGCCGACTTCGCGGCCGCCGCGGCCCGCGCCGACCGGGCCGGATTCGACGTACTGGGGCTGCAGTTCGGCCACGGACACCTGGTCTCCGGGTTCCTCTCGCCGCTGACCAACCACCGCACCGACCGCTACGGCGGCCCGCTGGAACACCGGCTGCGGCTGGCCCTGGAGGTGCTCGCCGCGGTGCGGGCGGTCTGGCCGGCCGGCAAGCCGGTCGTGGTCCGGGTCTCGGCCGCCGACTGGGCGCCGGGCGGCACCACCGAGGCGGAGGCGGTGGCGATCTGCCGGGCACTGGCCGACGCGGGCGCGGACGCCCTGGACGTGTCCACCGGCGAGGTGGTCGCGCACCAGGAGGTGCCGTACGGGCGCGGCTACCAGGTGCCGTTCGCCGACCTGATCCGCCATGCGACCGGGATCCCGACCATCGCGGTCGGCGCGATCTCCGGCCACGACGACGCCAACTCGGTCCTGCTGGCCGGACGGGCGGACCTGGTCGCGGTCGGCCGGGCGCAGCTGTACGACCCGCTGTGGACGCTGCACGCCGCGGCCGAGCAGGGCTACACCGGTCCCGGGGCGCGCTGGCCGCAGCCCTGGCAGCCGGGCAGCCGCCGGCCGCCCGGGCCCGGCGCGGACCGGGTCGCGCCCCGGCTGCGGTTGCTGCCGGAGGCGGCCGCACCGGTGCACCGCCGCTGGCTGCCGCCGCACCGCCCGGACGCCGGCCCTCCGGGCGCCGGCCCTCCGGACGCCGGCCCTCCGGACGCCGGTTCTGGTGCCGCAGGTTCTCGTGCCGCCGCAGGCCGTCCTGGTGCCGACCCTCCTGACGTGGGCCGTCCCGACGGCCCGCCGGGGCGGGCGGCGCACCGCCCGGACGGGCAGCCAGGCCACAAGCCCACCGAAGCCGTGCCGAACTGAGGGAGGACCGGATGCCCCACCTGCCCCGCTTCACCGCCGCCGCCGTCCAGGCCGCCCCCGTCTACCTGGACCCGGACGCCACCGTCGACAAGGCCGTCGCCCTGATCACCGAGGCGGCCGAGCACGGCGCCGAACTGGTGGTCTTCCCCGAGGTCTTCGTGCCCGGCTACCCCTACTGGAACTGGACGATGAACCCCGTCCAGGGTTCGCCCTGGTTCGAGCGCCTCTACCTCGCCTCGGTCGACGTCCCCGGCCCGCAGGTGGAGGCGCTGTGCGCGGCCGCCCGGCGGGCCGGCGTGGTCCTGGTGATCGGCGTCAACGAACGCGGCGGGCCCGGCCTGGGCACGCTGTACAACACGCTGCTCACCATCGGCCCGGACGGCCGGCTGCTCGGCGTGCACCGCAAGCTCGTGCCGACCTGGGCCGAGAAGCTGACCTGGGCCCCGGGTGACGGCAGCTCACTGGTGGTGCACCGCACGCCGGTCGGCCCGCTGGGAGCGCTCGCCTGCGGTGAGAACACCAACCCGCTGGCCCGCTTCACCCTGCTCGCGCAGGGCGAACTCGTCCACGCCGCGAGCTACATCGCGCTGCCGGTGGCGCCCGACGACTACGACATGGCGGAGGCCATCGCGCTGCGTGCGGCCGCGCACTGCTTCGAGGGCAAGGTGTTCACCGTGGTGTCCTGCTCGACGATCTCGCCCGAGATCGTCGACCTGGTGGCCGGCGACGACCCGCAGGTGCGCAAGCAGCTCGCCCGTCCGCGCGCCGCACTCTCCGGCGTCTTCGGGCCGGACGGGCGCCCGGTCACCGAGCCACTGGTCGACGAGGAGGGCATCGTCTACGCCGAGATCGACCTCGCGCGATGCGTCCAGCCCAAGCAGATGCACGACATCGTCGGCCACTACAACCGGTTCGACGTCTTCCGGTTGCACGTCGACAACCGCCCGCACCGGCCCGTCCACCTCCCGGACAGCCACCTCCCCGGCGGCCACCTCCCCGACCACGCCCGGCCCGACGGCCACCGGCCCTACCCCGAGCAGCAGAGCGGCACCCCACAGGAGGAAGCGTGAACGACTACGACGACACCCGGCTGGGCCGGGCCAGGGTCGGGGACAGCCCCGAACTTGCCGCCTACTACGAGGAGCTGGCCAAGCAGGAGGCGGGCGCGCTCTGGACGGTGGCGAACGAGATCGAACCCTGGTACCCGCAGCCCAAGTCCGTCCCGGTGCTCTGGCGCTACGCGGACCTGGCACCGCTGGTCCGCAAGGCACTGCCGCTGGTCCGGGCGGACGACGCCGGACGCCGGGTGGTGATGCTGGTCAACCCCGGCCGGCGTGAACTGAGCGCGGCCGTCGGCCTGCTGTACACCGGCCTGCAGATCATGGGCCCGGGCGAGGCGATGACCGCCCACCGCCACCAGGCCGCCGCACTGCGCTTCGTCCACGAGGGCACCGGCGCCTGGACGATCGTGGACGGCCAGAAACTCAAGGTCGGGCCGCGCGACTTCGCGATCACGCCCAACAACACCTGGCACGAGCACGGCAACGAGGCCTCGGACGAACCGGTGATCTGGCAGGACGGGCTGGACATCCCGCTGGTCAACGCGCTCGACGCCGGCTTCTACGAAGTCCACCCCGACCTCTACCAGCAACCCGGCACGGTGGTGAACTCCTCGCTGCTCCGTTACGCGGGCACCCTGCTGCCGTACGGGGTCGAGCAGTGGAGCCGCCCGTACTCCCCCCTGCTCGGCTGGCCCTGGGAGCCCAGCTACGAGGCGCTGTGCCGGCTGGCCCGGACGGGCGAAGGGTCCCCGTACGACGGCGTGATCATGGAGTACGCCAACCCCGTCACCGGCGGTTCCGTGATGCCGACCATGAGCGCCCACCTGCAACTGCTGCGCCCGGGCCAGGCCACCCTGGCACACCGGCACACCGGCTCGGTCGTCTACACCGCGGCCAAGGGCCGAGGCGTCTCGGTGATCGCCGGGCAGCGCTTCGCGTGGCAGCAGGGCGACATCTTCGTGGTCCCGTCCTGGGCCTGGCACGAGCACGCGAACTCCGACCCGGGCGAGGACGCCTGCCTCTTCTCGTTCAACGACTTCCCGGTGATGCGCTCGCTCGGCATGTACCGCGAGGAGGCCCACCCGGACAACGGCGGCCACCAGGCCGTCCTCTCGTAAGGAGCTTTCCGATGCACCTGCTCAGCTACCGCACCGGCGGCAGCGACACGCCGCGCCTCGGCGCGCGGACCGGCGAGCGCGTGGCCGACCTGGCCGCGCTCGCCGCCGCGGCCGGCGCCGCGCTGCCCGGCGACCTGGCAGCGCTGATCCGGGCCGGCGAACCCGCCCTGGCCACCGCCCGCGCGCTGCTGGCCGCGGCACCGGCCGACGCGTGGCTGCCGCTCACCGCGGTCACGCTCTGCGCGCCGCTGCGCCCGGGCAAGATCGTCGGAGTCGGCCTCAACTACGTCGAGCACGTCGAGGAGTCGCACCGCTCGCTCGACACCGAGCGCGAACTGCCCGACCGCCCGGTGCTGTTCGGCAAACCGGCCACCGCCGTCACCGGACCGGGCGGGCCGATCCTGCACAACGCCGACCTGACCAAGCAGCTCGACTGGGAGTGCGAACTGGCCGTGGTGATCGGCCGTACCGCCCGCCGGGTCACCGAGGCGGACGCGCTGCGGCACGTCTTCGGCTACAGCATCGTCAACGACGTCAGCGCGCGCGACCAGCGCCGCTCCGGGCAGTGGTTCTTCTCCAAGGGCCAGGACTCCTACTGCCCGTTCGGGCCGGTCGTGGTCACCGCCGACGAGATCCCCGACCCGCAGAACCTCGGTCTCTCCCTCAAGGTCAACGGCGTGACCAAGCAGGACTCCAACACCCGCCACATGCTCTTCGGCGTCGCCCGGCTGATCGCCGACATCTCCTCCGGCATGACCCTGGAGCCCGGTGACGTGATCGCCACCGGTTCGCCGTCCGGCGTCGGCGCCGGCCTGGTCCCGCCGCAGTTCCTGCAGCCGGGCGACCTGGTGGAGGCCACCGTCGAGCGGATCGGCACGCTCGCCAACCCGGTCGTCGACGCCCGCGGCCACCAGGCAGGCTACGAGGCCGACTACGGGGCCGACTACGGGGCCGGCCACGACGCCCGGGGCCACGACGCCCTCGCCCACGGCCTGCGGCCCGACGACGAAGGGGCGGGCGCATGACCACCTACCGGATCGGCCAGATCGTCCCGAGCTCCAACGTCACCATGGAGACCGAGGTCCCGGCCCTGCTGCGGGCCAGGGAGAGGGTCGCCCCCGAGCGCTTCACCTTCCACTCCAGCCGGATGCGGATGACCAGGGTCACCCCCGAGCAACTGCGCGCGATGGACACGGACTCGGACCGCTGCGCGCTCGAACTCTCCGACGCCCGGGTCGACGTGCTCGGCTACGCCTGCCTGGTGGCGGTCATGAGCACCGGGCCCGGCTACCACCGGGAGTCCGAGCAGCGGCTGCACCGGCGCACCGTCGAGAACGGCGCACCGGCGCCGGTGGTGACCAGCGCCGGCGCCCTGGTGGCCGGGCTGCACGTCCTCGGGGCGAAGAAGGTCGCGCTGGTCGCGCCCTACCTGCGACCGCTCGCCCGGACGGTGGTGGACTACCTGGCGCACGAGGGCATCACGGTGATCGACCACGCGGCCCTGGAGATCCCGGACAACCTGGCGGTCGCCGCCCACGACCCGGCCCGGTTGCCCGGGATCGCCGCCCGCCTGGCGCACGCGGACGCGGACGCCGTGGTGCTCTCCGCCTGCGTGCAGATGCCGTCGCTGGCGGCCGTCGAGGAGGCCGAGCAGCAGCTCGGCAAGCCGGTGGTCTCCGCGGCGATCTGCACCGTCCACCAGCTGCTGCGCGCGCTCGGGCTGCCAGCCTTCGCTCCCGGGGCGGGGGCGTTGCTCTCCGGTGACTACGCCGGGAGCACGTCACCGGCCCAGGGGCCGACGCCCGCCGCACCGGTGTCCGGGCCACCGGCAGCAGTCCCGCAGCCGCCCGCCGCGCCGCCGTCCGGACCACTTGGCTGCGCTCCGACAGTATGATCACGCCGGACGGCCGGCTGGAGCGGCCACGACGGGAGGAGGGCCGCCATGCCGGAGAACACGTCACGCCCCAGCTCCCTGATCCACACGATCTACGGCGAGTTCGTCCGGCGGCTCGGCGGCTGGATCTCGATAGCCGACCTGATCGCGCTGATGGCCGAACTGGACGTCGACGCGCCCGCCGTCCGGTCGGCGATCTCGCGGCTGAAGAAGGCCGGCACCCTGCTGCAGGAGCGGCGCGAGGGCACCGGCTACCGGCTGAGCCCGGAGATGGGCCCGGTCTTCGACGAGGGTGACCGCCGGATCTTCCACAGCCTGGCACCCGCCGAACTCGCCGACGGCTGGGTGGTCGCGGTCTTCTCCGTCCCCGAGTCGGAGCGGGCCAGCCGCCACCAGCTGCGCTCGCGGCTGAGCTGGCTCGGCTTCGGCAACGCCGCCCCCGGGGTCTGGCTGGCACCCGCCCGGGTGCTGCCGGACGCCCGGCGGCTGCTGGAACGGCTCGGGCTGAGCGCGTACGTCCACCTCTTCCTGTCCGAGTACGCCGGGTTCGCCGAACTGCGCTCGGCGGTCGGCTCCTGGTGGGACTTCCCGGCGATCGAGGCGCAGTACGCCGAGTTCACCGAGGACTGGGGGCAGGTGGCCGCCGGCCTGCGCCCGCACCCGCGGATCGAGCCGGTCGAGGCGTTCCGCGCGTACGTGCCGATGCTCACCCAGTGGCGCCGGCTGCCCTACCTCGACCCGGGACTGCCGACGCCGCTGCTGCCGCCGGAGTGGAACGCCGTCGCGGCCCGCGCGGTCTTCACCGAACTGCACGGGCTGCTCGCCGAACCCGGCTTCCGGCACGTCGAGCAGCTCACCGGGCTGTCGCGCCCGGGGCTCGGCACGCACCCCGAGCCGGGGCTCGGCACGCAGCCGGACCTCACCGCACAGCCGGGGCTCACCGCACAGCCCGAGCCGGAGCCCTGTCCGAAGCCGTAGCCCCAACCCGCAGCCCGACCAGGCGCCATGACGCCGGAGGAGACGCCGCCGTGACCGACCACGCCCCCGCCGACCTGCTGATCCGGTCCGGCACCGTCCACACGCTCGTCCCCGGCGAGGCGCCGCGTCGTGCGCTGGCCGTCACCGGCGACCGGATCACCGCGTTGTCCGCCGCGGCCGACGGCCTGGACCACCTGGCCGGCCCGGGGACGGAGGTGCTGGACCTGCCCGGCACCGCCGTGCTGCCGGCCTTCGACGACACCCACACCCATCTGATCCTCGCCGCGCACAGCGTCCACGACGTGCCGGTCCACCGGGCCCGCGACCTCGGCGAGTTCCTCGGCCTGATCCGCGAGCGGGCGGCGAGCACGCCCCCCGGGCAGTGGATCCGCACCACGATCAACTGGCAGGAGGTCAACCTCGCCGAACAGCGCCTGCCCCGCACCGAGGAGTTGGACGCGGCCACCGACCGGCACCCGGTGCTGGTGCGGCGCGGCGCCTACAACATGGTGCTCAACACCCCCGCGCTGCGACTGGCCGGCATCACCGCCGCCACCGAACCCCCGCCCGGCGGCGTGATCGAGCGGGACGAGCAGGGCCGGCTGACCGGCCGGCTGGTCGACAAGGCGGTCGCACTCGCCGAACGGGTACTGCCGCGCCCCGCGCTCGCCGACCGGATCGAGGGCCTGCGGGCCGCGTCCGCCGACTACGCCGCGACGGGGATCGGCACGGTCCGCGACTGCCTCGTCCCGGTGGAGGACCTCGACGTGCTGCGCGCGGCCCGGCAGGCCGGTGCACTGAGCGTGCGGGTGCGCGCCCTGGTCTCCGGTTTCGGTGCCCGCACGCCCGGGCAGGTGGACGAGCTGCTCGACCGGATGGAGCCCTGGCGCGCCGAGGGCGACGCGTGGTTGAGCGTCTGGGGCGTCAAGTTCGGCATCGACGGCGGCATCGAGGCGGGTGCGCTGGACGAGCCGTACGAAGGCCGCCCGTGCTATCACGGCACGCTCCTCTGGGAGCCGCAGGAGCTGGCCGCGGCGGTCGACCGGGTGGTCGCGCGCGGCTGGCGGGTCGGTGTGCACGCGTGGGGGGACCGCGGACTCCGTACGCTGCTGGACGTCTTCGAGCAGGTGCTCAAGGACCGCCCCGGCCTGGCCCCGGGCACCCTGGTCGTCGAGCACGGCGGACTGGCCCGCCCCGACCAGCGATCGCGCGCGATCGCGCTCGGCATCCCGGTCACCGTCCAGTACCCGCTGCTGCACGATGCGGCGACGGCCCAGATCCGGGCCTGGGGCGCCGAGCGGGTCCGCGGGATCTTCCCGTTGCGCGAGTGGCTGGACGAGGGCGCGTTGCTCGCGGCCGGCTCCGACTTCCCCGTCGGGCCCTACGGGGCGATGGTCTCGGTGTGGGGCATGACGACCCGGCAGACCGTGGCCGGCGCGCAGGGCGCCGAGCACGCGATCACCCGGGCCGAGGCGATCGCGCTGCACACCGTCGACGCGGCCCGGCTGGTCGGCGAGAGTGCGACGCGTGGCAGCCTGCGGCCCGGCGCGCTGGCGGACCTGACCCTCTGGCCCGCGGACCCGCTGAACTGCCCGCCGGACGAGCTGCCGCGGCTGCGGCCGGTCCGCGTCGTGCTCGGGGGCCGGACGGTGCACCGGGCCTGACGGTCTGACGGCGCACCGGGCTTGACGGTCGGACGGTGCCGGATCTGGCGGTCGGACGGCCGCCGGGGCGCGGTCGCGGGGTGGTGGGGCGGGGCGTTCCGCGGAGGCCGGTCCCGCCGGGCCGGCCTCCCGGAGGATGTGCGGCGCCCGCGTCCGGGGCGGGGGCCGTTTAACGGGCCGCCCGGGAAGTCTTGTATCGTTCCTCGCGAATCATCCAGAGGGGTGGAGGGACCGGCCCTACGAAGCCCCGGCAACTCCCCGGTCGACCCGGCGTCCAAAGTGCGCCGCACCGACCGGGATCAGTGCCAACTCCGGCCTGTCGCCAATGTGGCGCGGGAAAGATGAGGAGACACGGTGCTCTCTGTGCTGTCCTTCGCCCGGGCGCTTCCCGCCCCGGCCCTTCCGCGTACCCGTCTCGTGCCCGGCGCAGGCAATCGGCCGACCTCTTCGGCCTTCCCTCGCTGACCACACCCCCCGGCTCCCCGCCCGGAGCCCCCGTGAGCAGAGCCCACCTGCTGCTCGCGGGACTTGAGACGGAGTACCCACCCATGGAAAACACGAGCGGCGTCGGCGTGCTCGACAAGGTCACCTCGATCCTTGGCACCCTGGAGGCCGGTCCCGCCACCCTGGCAGGACTCGTCGCCTCCACCGGCCTGGCGCGGCCCACGGCCCACCGGCTCGCCGTCGCACTCGAACAGCACCGGCTGGTCGCCCGGGACCTGCAGGGCCGGTTCGTCCTCGGACCCCGGCTCGCCGAGCTGTCGGCGGCCGCCGGCGAGGACCGCCTGCTGGGCGCCGCCGGCCCGGTCCTCACCCACCTGCGCGACGTCACCGGCGAGAGCGCACAGCTCTACCGCCGGCAGGGCGAGATCCGGATCTGCGTGGCCGCCGCCGAGCGGCTCTCCGGCCTGCGCGACACCGTTCCCGTCGGAGTCACCCTTCCCATGAAGGTGGGCTCCGCCGCCCAGATCCTGCTCGCCTGGGAGGAGCCCGAGCGCCTCCACCGGGGCCTCCAGGGCGCCCGCTTCACGGCCACGGCCCTCAGCGGCGTACGGCGCCGCGGCTGGGCGCAGTCCATCGGCGAACGCGAGCTCGGGGTCGCCTCCGTCTCCGCCCCCGTCCGGGGCCCGTCCAACCGGGTCGTGGCCGCCGTCTCCGTGTCCGGCCCGATCGAACGGCTCACCCGCCACCCCGGCGCACGCCTCTCCCAGGCCGTCACCGAGGCGGCCAAGCTCCTCACCGAGGCCCTGTGCCACCCCTGACCGGCGGGTGTCCCTGACCGGCCGGTGTCCCTGAACAGCTGGTGTCACTGACCGGCCGAGTCCCGGCCGGCCGGCTCACCCGGACGGGCCGGGCCGGGCAGGAGAGACCGCGACCCGGCGGCGTGGCTCACCCGGACGGACCCGGCCGGCCGTGTCCTCGCGCACGGCGTGCGGGAGCAGAACCTAGATTCGGCTGACATGCACCTTCCGTGCCGTCCGCGTCCTCCCCGTGCGCCCGCAGCGCACGTGGGGGCATCTCCCCTAAGGACAGGTGGCCATGACACGTCGTCCGAACATCCTGCTGATCGTCACCGACGAGGAGCGGGCCACGATCCCCCGGCCGCAGGGCTTCACGCTCCCCGCGCGGGAGCGGCTCGCCGAGCGGGGCACGACCTTCGAGCGGTACTACACCGCGTCGGCGATGTGCAGCTCCGCGCGGTCCGTCATCTACACCGGGCAGCACCTACCGCTGACGGAGATCTACGACAACGACAACATGCCCTACATCCGCCCGCTCCGACCGGAGTTGGGCACGCTCGGCACGATGCTCCGCGAGGCCGGGTGCTACGCCACCTACCAGGGCAAGTGGCACCTGTCGAACGCCTACGTCACCCCGCAGAACCCCGGCCCCACCACGGACGCGCTGGAGCCCTACGGATTCAGCGAGTTCAACGACTGGGGCGACATCGACGGCGGTGCCTGGGCCGGGCTCAAGATCGACCCGGTCATCGCCGGCCAGGCGGTGAAGTGGCTGCGCAACCGGGCCCCGGTCGTGGCGGCGGACCAGCCGTGGTTCATGGCGGTCAACTTCGTCAATCCGCACGACATCATGAGCTTCGACTACGGCGGCTCGTCCCAGGTGCAGCTCCCGTTCGGCCTCGCCCACGCCGTCGTGACCAGGCCGGCCCCCGACATCCCGGTGTACCGGCGCCGCTGGGACTTCGACCTGCCCGCCAGCCTGCACGACGACCTGTCCGGCGCGGCCCCGGCGGTGGCCGAGTTCGCGCGGATGCTCGACACCGTCTTCGGCCCGGTCGCCGACGACCGGCACTGGTACGACGGCCTGAACTTCTACCTCAACGCGATCCGCGACGTGGACCGCAGCATCGAGCTGGTCCTCGACGCGCTGGAGGCCTCCGGGCAGGCCGACCGCACCGTCGTCGTCTTCACCTCCGACCACGGCGAGATGGCCGGCTCGCACGGGCTGCGTCAGAAGGGCGGCCTGGTCTACGACGAGAACCTCCACGTCCCCTTCATCCTCAGCCACCCCGACTTCCCGAGCGGGGTGAGCACCGAGGCCCTCGCCTCCGCCGTC
Source organism: Kitasatospora sp. RG8 (assembly GCF_017813315.1). Taxonomy (NCBI): domain Bacteria; kingdom Bacillati; phylum Actinomycetota; class Actinomycetes; order Kitasatosporales; family Streptomycetaceae; genus Kitasatospora; species Kitasatospora sp. RG8. The sequence continues at coordinate 117,735 of NZ_JAGIYX010000015.1, read as the reverse complement.
GACATCGCCCCGACCCTGCTGGAGTTCGCCGGCGTCGACCCGTCCGGGCGGGCCACCCGCCCCCCCGCGCTCAAGGGCCGCTCCCTGCGTCCGGTGCTCGACGGCGGCACCGTCCGCGACGGCGTGCTCACCGCCATCGAGTCGGTCACCGCCCTGGACGCCTCCTTCTGGTTCGAGTTCGCCGACCCCGAGGCTCCCGGGCGGATCCAGTCCGGGGACCTGCGGCCGGACTGGACCAAGCGCGGCTTCCTGCGCGGCTACACCGACGCCCGGTACACCTTCGGCCGCTACTTCTCCCCGCTCAACCCCAACCGCCCGACCAGCCCCGAGGCCCTGTACGCGCTCAACGACGTCGTCCTCTACGACCGCGCCGAGGACCCCGCCGAGACGCGCAACCTCGCTGCCGACCCCGCGCACCGCGACCTCGTCGCCCGGTACAGCACGCTGCTGGAGGACCTCATCACCGCCGAGATCGGCACCGACACCCGCGCCTGGGTCACCGAGCGCCCCCGTCTGCTCGGCTGGCCCACCTGGCACGGCGACACCGACCAGCCCGCCGCGGCGGCCGGCACAGCCCGGCGCTGAACCCACGCCGAAGCCCGGACCCGCCGCGGCGCCGGCCGGCGGCGGGTTCCTAGGGCTTCCAGCCCCAGGCGGTGAGCATGCCGGCCGACAGTGCGGCGCATTCGTCGGAGTCCAGGTAGCGGATCGCCGCGTCCACGGCCTCGTCGTCGACCAGGCCGGTGGCGCGCATCGCGGCTCTGCTCCGGTCCCACGTGTCCGCCCAGAAGCGGCTGATGGGGCTGCCCGGCAGCAGCGGCGGCACGTGGACCTCGGCGGCGACGGACCGGAGCCCCGCTCGGCGCAGCAGGTGCGGGTACGACGGCACCCAGGAGACGTCCGTGCCGATGGTGGACCGCAGCCCCTGCCACATCGCCCGCATCACCGTGCTGTACGGCGTGCCGGGCGTCCGCCCGCTCGTCAGGTCGACCGCGTCGCTGAGCACCAGCACGCCTCCGGGCACGAGGAGTTCGGCGAGTGCGGTGATCAGGCGGTCGTGCTCGGGCAGGTGCATCAGGACGAAGCGTGCGTGGACGAGGCGGAACCGGCCGGGGGCGAAGTCCGGAGCGGTGACGTCGGCTTCGAGCAGGTCGAGCCCGGGCCGCCCGGTGAGAAAACGCACGTCGCGGTCCACGGCGAGCACGCTTGCCACCCGGGCCTCGTCGAGGAGCCGGCGGGAGACCGTGCCCGTGCCGGCGCCCACGTCGAGGCAGTGCCACCCCGGGCCGGCCCCGAGGGTCCTCAGCCGCGCCATCGTGACGTCGTCGTAGGCGAGCGCGCCGAGGTCGGTCCGTTCGCCCTCGCCCGCCTGCTCGGGACGGAAGACGGCCTCGCCGTAGCGGCCGCCCGTCCCGTCCCCGCTCGCTGCGGCGGTCACGTCGCCGCCTCCGTGGTGCCGGGGGTGTCGTCGGACCCGGGGGACCCGGGGGACCGGAGCAGCAGGTCGTCGAACGGTTTCATGGCGGGCCCTCCTCGCGCGGTGGGGGCGGCCCCGCCCCGGGGCCGCCGCGCCACCGATCCTGCACCGGCGCCCGCCGGGGCGGCCGAGGCACGCCGTGCCTGGGCCGATCGGCCCAGGAGTGCGGCGGCGCATCGCGGGCCGGCCACCGCCGTTGGCGGGCGGGGTCAGTCCAGCTCGTTCTTGTGGACGACGCCGTTCTTGACGATGAGGCGCAGGTGGCGTTCGGGATCGGCGAGGACGGACAGGTCGGTGGTCGGGTCGCCGTCGACGACCAGGAGGTCGGCCCACGCTCCCGGCGCCACGACCCCGAGCGGTGCCGCGCGGTAGGGGTCGCGGGGGCCGGACAGCCGGAACAGTTCGGCGTTGCCGGAGGTGGCCATGCGCAGGACCTCGACCGGGCTGAGGTGGGCGCCGAGCCGGACGAGCATCTCGTTCTGCCGGTGGCCGTTCCCGGGGTCGAGCACCAGGTCGGTGCCGAAGGCCAGCCGCACGCCGTGCGCACGTGCCCACGCGAAGGTGCGGGAGACGCCCTCGCACACCTCGCGGTTCTTGCGGTTGCTGTCCGCCGAGGCGTAGTGGTGGTCGTCGACCTCGAACGGCTGGGTGCTCAGCCACACGTCCTGCTCCGCGAGGTGGCGGACGGTGTCCTCGTCGGCGAGGTGCCCGTGCTCGATGCAGCGCACCCCGGCCTCCACCGCGCGGCGCACGCCTTCGGAGGTGTAGACGTGCACGGTCACGTAGGTGCCCCAGTCGGAGGCCGCGGCGACCGCCGCCTCCAGTTCCGCCGTGGTGAACTGCAGCACGTCCAGCGGGTCGAACTCGGAGATGACGCCGCCGCCGGCCATCAGCTTGATCTGCGTCGCGCCCTTCCTGAGCTGCTCGCGCACTGCGGCGAGGACCCGCTCCGGCCCGTCGGCCACCCGGGTGAAGCCGATCTGTTCGGCCCGGGCCTGCGGCCCGCCGAGGGCGGTCGGAGTGTCGTAGACGGCGCCGAAGTCGCCGTGGCCGGAGGTCTGGGAGACGGCCGCCTGGCTCGGGTAGATCCGCGGCCCCGGGAAGAGCCCGCGATCGAGGGCCCGTCGCAGCGGCTCGGTGTCGCCGGCCATGTCCCGCACCGTGGTGAAGCCGCGCATCAGCATGTCGCGGGCCGCGGCCAGGGCCTGGTAGTAGACGGTGCCGGTCGGTGCGAGCTGCAGCTCCGCCATGGTGGCGCCGATCGCGAACAGGTGGACGTGCGCGTCGGTGAGGCCGGGGATGAGCGTGCGGCCGCCGCCGTCCAGCACGGTCACGCCCCGGGCGCCACGCGGGGAGGCGCGGCCCGGCACCACCTCCGTGATCCTGTCCCGCTCGATCCGGACGTGTCCCGGTACCGCCTCCTCGCCGATCCCGTCGAAGACGTGCACGTTGGTCACCAGCAGCCCGGCACCGGAGTCGTCGACACTCATGGCGCCATCTTCGGCCGGTCACGGAGCCGGGACCAGACGGGTCACCCGAACGGACCAGAGCCGGTCCTCGGAGTCCTGCCGTCCGCCGGGCCGGGAGGCGATGACCGAGGGTTCCCCGGCGTGCGCGGTGCGCGCCGGTGGGCGGTTGTGGGGTGAGGGCGGGGGTGGACGGGGAAGGACACGGACAGGGGTCGGTTGTCGGATGCTGCTGTCACGGAGGACCTATGCGCCGGGACGGACGGATGGCGAACACTCTGCTCGCACTGCTGAGCCGGGACTGGGCGGGTGTGCCGGTCGCGCTGGTGGTGGCCGCGATGGGCGGCTGCCTCGTCGGGCTCGGTGCGACCTGGGCGGTGGCGCTCGGTGGGCTGCTGGTGGCAGCCGGTGTGGTGATGCTGGCCGGGGCCGTGCGGCACGTGGTGCTGATGGCCCGCGAGGCGGGGGAGCGGCCGATGCCGGGGACGCTGGTCGACGTGGATGGTCACCGGATGCACGTCCTGGCGGAGGGGGACGCGGCGGCCGGGCCGACCGTGGTGTGGATGCCCGGCGGACACGCGCCCGGTGAGGAGTTCGGGGAGCTGCACGCGATGGCGGCGGCCCGGACCCGCTCGGTCCTGGTCGACCGGTTCGGCACGGGCTGGAGCGATGCCGGGCCCTTCCCGCGGACCACGGCGGTGGAGGCGGAGGAGCTGCTGGCGGCGTTGGAGAGGGCGGGGGAGCGGCCCCCGTTCGTGCTCGTCGGCCACTCCTTCGGCGGGTTACTGGTCGCCAACGCGGCCCGCCGGCGGCCGGATCTGGTGGCGGGGCTGGTGCTGCTGGACCCGACGCCCCTGGAGGTCATCGCCTTCGCGCCGTCCAACCGGCTGATCACGGGGATGCGCCGCAGCTTCCTGCTGGCGGCGGTGCGGCATCTGTTCGGTGCGCACCGCGGCCGCGGCGGTCGGACCGCCCCGCACTGCGCCGCCGCGTCGATCTTCGCCGAGCTCTCGCCGTCCGGCCTGGCCGGGGTGGGCTGGGAGACCGTGGTGTACGACGGGGATCTCGGGGACGTGCCGCTGGTGCTGGTGATACCGCGTGATCTCATCGGCGGTGAGACGGTGCTGGCCGGCGCCCGGGACGCGGTCGAGGCCGAGCGGATCAGGAACTTCTACCTCCGGACCAGGGTCCGGTACCTGGCGGCGTCGACGGCGTCCCGGTTGGTGTACACGCCGGAGGGGACCGGCCACGACTTCCCGCGCGAGGCGCCCGGGTTCGTGGTCGGCGTGGTCGAGGATCTGGCGCGGGAGCTGCGGGTGACCAGCCGGTGACCAGCCGTCGACCGGCCGCCGATCAGCCCATGACCGTGCGCGCGGAGCCGGCCCGGACCGGGCGGCGGCGGGAGAAGGCGCCGAGGTCCACGATGTTGCCGGTGTGCTCGCAGCGGTGGCGGACCGGGTCGCCGTCGTGGTCGTGGCCGGCCTCGACCCGGTCGATCAGGGTCGCCAGGTAGCGGCCCACCAGCGGGGCGTTCTTGAACTGGTTGCCGCTCGTGCCCATGGCGACGTAGTAGCCGTCGAGGGCGGTGCGATCGTAGATCGGGGTCCAGTCGTCGGCGACGTCGTACACGCCCGCGACCCCGAGGGGCCGGTTGGGGACGCCGATCGCCGGGAAGCGGCGCGCGGCCCTCGTCACCTGGGTCCGGAAGCGACGGGCGGTGGGGCGGGGGTCGGCCTCGTCCGGGTCGTCGATCCACTCGGGCGGGTCGCACTCCGGCTCGGTGCCGCCGACCAGGAGACGGCCGCCGGGGGCCGGTCGGAGGTAGGTGCCGAGATCGAGGTCGGCGACGACGGGACCGGTGGCGCGGTCGCCCGGAGCGGGGACCTGGTGGACCTCCTCGCGCATCGGGCGCACGCCGACGGTGAAGTCGCCCCCGACGCCCGCCAGCCGGTTGAGGCCACCCGACCACGGGCCGGCGGCGTTGACCACGACCGGTGCGGCGATCCGTGTCCCGTCGGCCAGGCGGATGCCCGTCACCTGGTCGGTGGTCCGTTCGACGGCGGCCACGGTCGCGTGGAACAGGAAGCGCGTGCCCAGTTCGCCCGCCGCGTCCGCGAGGTTCTGGGCGGCGAGCTGAGGGTCGTCGACGAACCCGGCGTCCGGGGTGAACAGGGCGCCGAGCTCGCCGGTCGGGCCGGTGAAGAAGGCGTCGTCGTCCACCGGCTTCGGCGGCCAGTACCGCCCGGCGTCGATCCCGGGCAGGCGCCGGCGCAGCTCGGCGGCGTCCCACCGCTCGTACGGGACCGCGACGCGGTCGAACAGGGCGGTGACGGCGGCGGGCGCGGTGTCCGGGGAGTCGAGCAGCACGGCGCCGGCGCGGTGGAAGGCGGCGAGCGGGCGGCGGCCGGTGAGCCGCAGGTGGTCGGGCCAGGACGTCCAGAGGTGCCGGGCCTCCCAGGCCGTGGCGACACCGTCGAAGGTGGAGTAGTTGAACCGGATGATCGCGCTGGAGGCGCTGGTGGAGCCGTGGCCGACGGCGCCGGCCTTGTCGACGACGAGCACCCCACGCCCGGTCCGGGCGAGTTCCAGGGCGATGGCGCAGCCGATCACGCCGGCTCCGACCACGACGGCGTCCGGTCGGCGGGTGGTCATCGGAGCCTCCCCAGGCTCGGCACGGAGGCGAGCAGCGTCCGGGTGTACGGGTGTTGCGGTGCGCGCAGGAGGGCCTCGGTGGGGGCGGTCTCGACGATCCGGCCGTGCCGCATGACCGCCACCGTGTCGCAGACGTGGCAGACCGCGGGCAGGTTGTGGCCGATGAACAGCATGGTGAGGCCGAGCCGCCGCTGGAGTTCGCGGACGGTGTTGAGCACGGAGGCCTGCACCGAGACGTCGAGCGCCGAGGTGATCTCGTCGGCGATCAGCAGGCCGGGTCCGACGGCCAGGGCGCGGGCGACGGCGACCCGCTGGCGTTGGCCGCCGGACAGCTGCCGCGGCAGGCGGTCGGCGAGCCGGGGATCGAGGCCGACGAGTTCGAGCAGGCCGGTGACGCGGTCGGCCCGGGCCCGCCGGTCGAGCCGGTGGAAGACGGTGGCCGCCTCGGCGAGCGTCTGGCGGACCGTCATCCTCGGGTCCAGCGCGGTGTCCGGGTCCTGGAGGACGACCTGGACCAGGCGGCCGAGCCGGCGCCGGTCACGGACGGTGCGGACGCGGACCTCCCGCCCGTCGAGGAGGACCCGGCCCCCGTGCACGGGGACGAGGCCGACGATCGCGCGGGCCAGGCTCGACTTGCCGGAGCCGGACTCGCCCACCAGCCCGAGCGTGGTCCCGGACGGGACCTCCAGCGAGACGCCGTCCACGGCGGTGACCGGACCGTACGGGCCGCGGTGGCGGACGGTGAGGCCGGAGACCTGAAGGGCGGTCATGACGCGGCCACCGCGACGGGGTACCAGCACGCGACCTGCTGGAGCGGGTCGAGGTCCTCCAGCGGCGGGGCCTGCTCGGCGCAGCGGTCCCGGCTGTGCGCGCAGCGGGGCTCGAACGGACAGCCGGGGGCCGGCGCGAGCGGGTCGGGCGGCGCACCCTCCACGGTGGGCAGCGGCCGGTCGCGATCCGCCGTGAGGTCCGGCACCGACGCGACCAGGGCCCGGGTGTAGGGGTGCCGGGGAGCGGTGGCGAGCCGGTCGGCGGGCAGGGCCTCGACGATGGTGCCCGCGTACATCACCAGCACGCGGTCGCAGAACTCCCCCACCAGTGCGACGTCGTGGCTGATGAACAGGACGGCGGCGGAGGTGTCCCGCCGGATCTCGGACAGCAGCCGGGTGATCTGCCGCTGCACGGTGACGTCGAGGGCGGTGGTCGGCTCGTCGGCGATGATCAGGCCCGGTCGCACCATCAGCCCGGCGGCGATCATCACCCGCTGGCGCTGGCCGCCGGAGAGCTGGTGGGGGCGGGCGCGCAGCACGGCCGGGGGCAGGGCGACCCGGCGCAGGGCGTCGGAGGCCTCCAGCGACGCCTGCGCCCGGCTCGCGCCGCGATGGGCCCGGACGGTCTCGGTGAGCTGGGTGGAGATCCGCAGCGACGGGTTGAGCGCCGACGCCGGGTTCTGGAAGACCACCGCCAGTCCGGTGGCGAGGTGGTGCCCGCGCTCCTTCGGCGTCATGGCGGCGAGGTCACTGCCGTGCAGACGGAGGGTCCGCCGGGTCACCCGGGCCCGGTCCGGGAGCAGGTCGGCGATGGCGAGCGCGGTGAGCGACTTGCCGGAGCCGGACTCGCCGACGAGCCCGACGATCTCGCCGGGCCGCAGCGACAGGCTCACGCCGCGCACCGGCCGGATCACGCCCTCCGGGGTGGGGAGTTCGACGCCGAGGTCCTCCACCTGGAGCACCAGGCCGTCCTCGGCGGGCCCTCCCCCGGCCTTCGGCCGGGGGGACCCCCATGGCGCGACCGGCTGCGGGGGCGTGCGGGGTGCCGGGTCTCGCCGGGCGACGTCGCCGGCCAGGACCTCGCCGAGCAGCTGGAAGGTCACGGCCGCGTAGAGGACGGCCAGGCCGGGTGCGAGGGCGGGCAGCGGGTCGGCGTAGACCCGGTCGAGCCCCTGGTTGAGCAGCTGCCCCCAGTCGTAGCCGGGCGGCTGGACGCCCAGGCCGAGGAAGCTCAGCCCGGAGAGCGCGACGAGGGCGGTGCCCGCCGCCGTGGTGGTGCTCAGCAACAGCGGCTCGGCGATGTTGGGCAGCACGTGCCGCCACAGCAGCCGGTGCCGGCGCAGGCCGAGTACGCGGGCCGCGGCCAGGTGGTCGGTGCCCGCGACGCCGGCGGCGAGGGTCTGGGCGAGCCGGGCGAAGCCGGGGACGCCCGCGACGGCGAGGGCGAGCACCGCCCCGCCGGCGCCCGCGCCGAACACCACCGCGAGGAAGAGCGCGACCAGCAGTGCGGGGAAGGCGAGCAGCAGGGTGATCAGCGCGGCGAGTTGCCGGCGGGTGCGGGGGCCGACGACGGCGGTGGCCGCGCCGAGCAGGACGCCCGCGGTCGCGGCGAGCAGGGTGGCGGCCAGCGCGGGCAGCAGGGAGGGCCGGGTGGCGGTCAGGACCCGGGCGAGCACGTCCCGTCCGAGGTTGTCGGTGCCGAAGGGGTGCGCCGCCGAGGGGCCCTGCAGCACCGCCGAGGGGTCGGGGCGGTCCGCGGCCGCGCCCCAGAGGAGCGGGGCGGCCAGCGCGAGCAGGACCAGTGAGGCCAGCATGGCCGCCGCGACCCAGGCCAGGGGCGAGCGGCGGTACCGGGTGGGAAGGGGCATCGGGTCCTCAGCTCTCCAGGATCGCCGAACGCGGGTCGAGCAGCGCCAGCAGCACGTCGACCAGGAGGCCGGAGAGCAGCACGGTGGTGCCAAGGACCAGCACCATCGCCTGGATCACCGGGTAGTCCTGGGCGGTCACGGACTGCGCCATCGCCGAACCGATGCCGGGCCAGGCGAACACCCGCTCGACCAGGACGGTACCGGCGATCATGGCGGGCAGCAGGCTGCCGGCGACGGTGAGCGAGGCGGTCGCCATGTTCGGCGCCGCGTGCCGCAGGTAGCGGCGGGCGGGGGACAGGCGCTTCCCCCGGGCCGTGCGCAGGTAGTCCTCGGACAGCACCTTCAGCGCCTCCACCCGGACGATCCGGACCAGGACGGCCGTGGGCGCGAGGGAGAGCGCGAGCACCGGCAGTACGAAGGACTCGACGCCCGTCGCCCCGGCCACCGGGAGCAGCTGGAGGCCGACGGCCAGCAGCGCGGTCAGCCCGGCCGCCAGGACGAAGTCCGGCACCCCGGCCAGGCCGGCGGTCACCGCCGTGAACGCCAGCTCGCTGCGCGGGTGCCGGCCGTCCCGGGTGCGGACGGCGGCGAGCAGTCCGCAGGGCAGGGCGACGGCGAGGGTGACGAGGAAGGCCAGGCCGGCGATCTCCAGGGTGGCCGGCAGTCGGGAGCGGACCAGCTCCGCGACCGGGGTGCCGGTGACCAGCGAGGTGCCGAGATCGCCGTGCACCAGGCCCTCCAGGTAGTGCCGGAACTGGGACGGGAAGGGCGCGTCGAGGCCGAGCTGGTGCCTGCGGGCGGCTACCAGGGCGGGGGAGGCGTCGATGCCGAGGGCGGCGCGGACCGGATCTCCCGGGACCAGCCGGACCATCGCGAACGACGCGGTGAGCACGACCCCGAGGGAGAGGAGCAGTCGGGCCGTGCGGCGCCCCAGGAACGCCGTCCACGGGTGCCGGAGCAGGTGGGGTAAGGACACGTCGGGCCCCCGGGTCATTGGTGCAGGCGGATGCTGGTGGGGACGATCTGGCCGCCGAAGGTGGTGGCGAAGGTGGTGCGGTGGCCGTACACGGTGCTCCGGCCGTCGGCGATCGGCAGGGCGTCGGCCGAGCGGAGGAGGGCGGCGGAGGCCTGGTTCCAGGTGCCGCAGCCGGCGGTGTCGGTCTCCTGGAGCGCCCGGGCGACCAGGGCGTCGTACTCGGGGTTGGCGACACCCGCGAAGTTGAGGCCCTGAGCGGGGGCGGGACCGGAGAAGAAGGGGATGAAGCCGACCGGCAGGGCGAAGCCCGGGGTGCTGCCGACCACGACGTCGAAGTCGCCGCTCCGGTACATGGCGTTGACGAGGGCGGGCAGGCTCTCGGTGACCAGCCTGACGTCCGCGCCGAGCGCCGTCCACGTCCGCGCCATCAGCTCGGCGGCGGACGGCAGGGTCGGGCCGAGGTCCGGGCTGGTGATCAGACGCAACCGGAGCGGCCGGCCGTCCTTGGTCAGCGGGCCGCCGCGGTCGCGGGTCCAGCCGGCGGAGCGCAGGGCCTCGGCGGCGTCCTGCGCGGGCAGGTTGGCGGAGGCGAGGTCGGCGTGGCAGACGGCTCCCTCGGCGCCGAAGTCGGTGGCGGGCCGGCCGGTGCCGCCGACGGCGACGTTGGCGAGGCCCTGGCGGTCGAGCGCCGACACCAGGGCGCGGCGCAGCGCCGGGTCGGCGAGGGGCCGGCCGGGGCGCTGGTTGAAGAAGGTCAGCCCGACCACGGTGGCCACGTCGGCGGAGGTCAGGCCGCGGCCGGTGAGCCGGGCGCGGTCGGGGCCGTTCACGCTCGCGATCTCGACGCCACCGGTGAGCAGCAGGTTCGCGGCGGTGGAGGCCTGGGGCACCACCGACAGGACGATCCGGGCCGGGACGCCGGGCTCCGCGGTGCCCGCCCCGGCAGGCCCCCAGGTGTAGCCCTCGCGGACGGTGAACTCGTACGGCCCGCCGGGGGTGTAGCGGGTGAGCACGTACGGGCCGGTGCCCTGGGTGGCGCGGTCCAGGGACCGGGGCCGGTCGAGGCCGGCGGGGCAGACGACCGGCAGCAGGCCCAGGGTGCGGACGAGGAAGGGGAAGGGGGCGGCGGCGGTGGCCGACACGGTGCCGGCCCGGTCGTCGGCGCTCGCGGTGAAGGGGACGCCCGGCAGGACGGTCCGGGCGCCGGCGAGCTGGTTGGCCGGGTCGCCCGCGTAGGTCAGTGCCCGGGCCACCGCGGAGGCGGTGAGGGGGGTGCCGTCGGAGCACGTGATGCCCGGGCGGAGGGTGAAGACGGCCGTGGTCGTGGTGGCCTGCCAGGACGAGGCCAGGCCCGAGACCACGGTGCCGTCGGGGGCGACGTTGACCAGCGAGTCGTAGGCGTAACGGGCCTGAGCGGCCCCGAAGGTGGAGTACGGGTCGAAGCTCGGGGTCTCGCTGGACCCGGCGATCCGGACGGTCCCGTGGTCGACGAGCGGTGTGCTCGTCGAGGACCGGGCGGTGCCCCCGCAGCCGGCCGCCGCGACGGCCGTGGCGGTGACGGCGGCCGCCAGGGGGACCGGCAGGGTGCGACGCGACATGGGGTCATGGTGCCACCGCGCCTTGGCTCCGGCGAGTCAACTCGGCGTCCTGGCAAGCGTGTTCGAACCCCTGCAGCCGCCTCCTGGGGCGGCCGTCGCGGTTCGTGCGGCCCCGGGCGGCCGGGAGCGTCTCATCCGTTCGGGGGACAACACGGCCGTCGTTTCGCGGACCGGGCGACGGCGCGGCCGGTCGTCGCCACACTGGCCGCATGAGGACGAGGACGAACGGACCGGGTGAGGAGGTCGGCCACCTGGCCGACCGCTACTGGGAGTTCCTGCTGGAACGCGATCCACTGCTGAGGGTGCGCCAGGACCTCCCGGTCGAGACGCTCCCCGGGGTGTCGCCCGCCGAGGCCGAGGAGCGGGCCCGGTTCGCGGAGGGCGTGCTGGGCCGGGTCCGGGCGCTCGACGGCGCGGAGCTGTCGGGTGTCGACGCCGACACCGCGGCGTTCCTCGCGGGGGTGGCGGAGCAGGAGCTGCGGGACCACCGCTGCTACTGGCTGACGCCCGCGGCCACGCCGTACCGGCTGTTCCCGCTGTCGCAGTACGCCGACGCCGTCCTGCGCCCGTTCCGCTTCGCCGAACGGCAGGACGTCGAGCGGTACTTGTCGTTGCTGGACGAGCTGGCCCGGGTGGTCGGCTCGATCGCCGGCAAGACGGCGGAACAGGCCGCCCGCGGTTTCCGGGTGCCCGCCCCGGCCCTGCCCGGTGCGCGCGCCACCGTCGTCGGCCTGCGGTCGTCCGTGGCGCGCCGCGCGGAGGTGGACGACGGCAGGCTCGGCCGACTGGTCCGGGCCGACCGCGGGCGGCTCCGGGACGGGGTGCGGCGGCTGGTGGACTCCGCGCTGGCCCCGGCCTTCGACGGTCTGCTCGCCCTCCTCGACGACCCGGCCGGCCTGCGCGAGGCGCCGCAGGCCGTCGGTTGGGCACGGTACGAGGGCGGGGAGGAGGCGTACCGGGAGTTCGTCCGGACCCACAGCGGGGGCGACACACCTCCCGAGCGGCTCCACGAGCTGGGCCGCGAGCAGTGCCGGGAACTCGCCGAGCGGATGCGGGAGGTCCGCGCCGCCCTCGGGTTCCCGGGCGCCGAGGACGGGTTCCACGAGCGGCTGCGCACCGAGCCCCGGCTGTACGCCCGGACGCCCGAGGAGGTCGAGGCCCGCTACCGCGCCCACCTCGACCGGCTCGCCCCGCTGCTGCCGCAGTGGTTCGCCGTGCTGCCGGCCGCGCCGTACGGGCTGGCGCGGCTGGACCCGGCGCTGGAGGCGGGGATGACCTTCGGGTACTACGAGCCGCCGACCCCGGCCAGCCCGGTCGGGCGCTACCGCTACAACGGATCGGACCTGGAGCGGCGCTCGCTCCTGGGTTCGGCCTCCCTGATCTACCACGAGCTGGCGCCGGGACACCACTTCCACCTCGCCCGGCAGGCGGAGAACCGCGGGCTGCCGCAACTGCGGCGTGAGGTGGCCGGGTTCGGCGCGTTCAACGAGGGCTGGGCCGAGTACGCGGCCGGCCTCGGCTGGGAGGCGGGCCTCTACGACGACCCGTGGGACGCCTACGGGCGCCTCGCCCAGGAGCGGTTCACCGCGCAGCGGCTGGTCGTCGACACCGGGCTGAACCTCGGGACGATGAGCCTCGCGCAGGCCCGGGAGTTCATGCGCGCCAACACCACCGAGGCGGACAGGCAGATCGACTCGGACCTGCTGCGCTACGCGACCGACCTGCCGGGGCAGGCGCTCTCCTACCGCGCCGGCTTCCTGGAGTTCGGCCGGCTGCGGGCCCGGGCGGAGGCCGGCCCGGGCGCCGGGTTCGACGTGCGGGCCTTCCACGAGGCGGTGCTGGGTGGTGGCGGGCTGCCGTTCCCCGCCCTGCGGCGGAGGGTGGCGCGCGAGCTCGGCGGGCACCGGGAAAGCGGTCGGCATTGATATGTCAATATGACTGAAACCTCCCTTGGGGGTATGCGTACTGCCATCAGTTGCGGCCGAGGGTGCGGATAACACTCGCACGGGTGAAACCCGCCGGGACTGTTTGGCCTCGATGGACATGACTGGACTACGGTGGCGGAGGAGCGGGCGGTGTGCCCCCGTCGACGAGGAATTCGGCCCGGCCGGGAATCCGGCAAAAAAAGGGGGCCGGGAGTTCCGGAAGAGGGTGCTCCCGTCCGCTCGGCTGTGCGTACTCCGGAGTTCGCAGTACCCGGGGCCCTGTCATCCGTCTGCGTAGAGAGGTGGAGCATCATGCCGCCCGTAGTCCCGCCGTTCCTCGTCGGTCTCATCGTCGCGCCACTGGCCAAGCGTCTCCTCAAGCCGCTGGTGCGCGGCGTCGTCAAGACGTCCGTCGGAATCGCCATGGAGGTGAAGAAGGCGGCCCACGAGGCCGGGGAGAACATCCACGACCTCGCGGCCGAGGTGGCCGCCGACATGGTGGCGGCGCAGATCGTCGCCGGTGATGGCCACCGGGGCGCCGACGGTGCCCCCGCGAACGGGGAGAAGGACGAGACCGCCGTCCGGCCCGAGTCCGAGACGAGGGCCCCGAAGATCCGCGCGACCGCCGGTGTGGGTGCCGGCAAGGTGCACTGACACCCTGATCCGCGGTCCGGCCCGCCGCCCGGGCCCGTCCTCCGGCCGACCCCGGAGGACGCGTCCGTGCGGCGGTCGGGCGCGGGTCTTTCGGCCGTATCGCTTTCCTCCCGCACTTTCCACTCCGTCGCAGTAATCCGCCGTGCGCGGTATTCCGCCGCGCCCGCTGACGGAACTTTCCGCGACCTCCGCAAACAGGTGATCGTACACATGCCATCTCTGCTGGGTGCCGCAGCCGGATATCGCACCGTGGATTTGGACGTGAGCCCGCGCTCGGTCATTCCGGGCCGCCAGCGCTGGGACGTCAAGCTGGTTCTCGGACGGCCCCGGGCGGCCGAACTCCTCGCCGCCGCCCTGCGCCGCATCCCCGGGATCACCGAGGCGCAGGCCAGTCCGATCACCGGTGGGGTCCTCGTCCGGCACGACGCGCGGGTGCGCGCCGCGGACGTTGGCCGGATCGTCCGCAGGGCGGTCGCCATGGTTGCGGAGGGTCCGACCCGGCCGGGTCGGCCGGCGCCGGCCGACCCAGCCGCCGGACCGGCCCCGCGCCCGGACCGCGGCCTCGTCGTGCGCCCCGTCCTCGCCGTCGGCGGCGGGGTCGCGGCCGGCGTCGCGCTGATCCGCGGCTCGGCACTGAGCAGGCAGCTGGTGGCCCTCGGCGGGGTCGCGGCCGCGACGGCGGCCGTGGTCCGGAAGGCCTGGCACGGAACGGTCGACACCACCCGGGAGGTCTCCGGGGCCGGAGCGGCAGCCGGAGCCGGCGCCGCACGCCACCCCCTGCTGGAGATCGTGGGACCGCACCGGCGGCGGCTCTACCGGGCCGCCGCACTGTCCGTCGCCTGCCAGGTCTCCGAGATGGCGCTCGGCACCTTCCTCGGGTGGACGGCACTGGTGCTCATCAAGGGCGAGGCCGCACCGCTGGTCAGTCTCGGACTGACCACCGCGTCCGCCCAACTCTGGGGCCTGGCCGGGCTGGTGGCCGCCGCCTGCGCCGCCGTGGCGGGTCTCTCGTACTCCTCGAACCTCCAGTGGCGCCGGCTCGGCCAGGACATCGAGCACGACTGGCGGGGCCGCACGTACGCCCATGTGCAGCACCTCGAACTGCGGCACCTGGAGGGCGAGCGGACCAGCCGGGTGGCCGGCGCGCTCACCGACGACGTCGGCCAGCTGGGCACGTTCTTCGCCACCTCGGCCAACGACGTGCTGCAACTGGGCACCAGCCTGGCACTCCTGGTACCGGTGTTCCTGTTGCTGGCCCCGCAGATCGCCTGGATCGCGTTCCTGCCGATCCCGGCCATCGCCTGGCTCTCGCTCCACCACCAGGAGAAGGTCGCGGCCGACTACGCCGTCACCGGCGAGCGCCGGGCCAGGCTGGGCAGCCAGGTGATCAACTCGCTGGAGGCCGGCGCCACCGTCAAGAGCTTCTGCACCGAGGACTACGAGGCCGAGCGCATCGACGGGCTGAGCGAGGCGGCCCAGGAGAGCAGCCGGCAGACCGACCGGAGCACGATCCGCCACGCCGAGACCGTCCGGGCCTGCACCACCGCCTCGATGGCGGGCACCCTGCTGATCGGCGGCCGCTCGGTCCTCAACGGCACCCTCCGCTTCGAGGTGTTCAGCCCGCTGATCGGGCTGCCCCAGATGGTGCTGGTGCGGATGAACCGGCTCGGCGGCATCGTCGACCAGTACCAGCGCACGCTCTCCGCCTACGACCGGGTGCAGCGGCTGCGCTCCCTGCCCGTCGAGACCGATGGCACGGGCGAGCCGCTCGACGCCGGGAAGGTGCGGGGCGAGATCGTCCTCGACGAGGTGACCTTCGCCTACCCCGACCGGCCGCCGGCGCTGGACAACCTGTCGCTGACGATCCCCGCCCAGCGGACCACCGCCATCGTCGGCGCCACCGGCTCCGGCAAGACGACGATCGCCAAGCTGCTGATGCGCTTCCAGGACGCCGAGTCCGGCGCCGTGCTGCTCGACGGCCGGGACGTGCGCGACCTGCCGAGGCGGGACCTGCGCAACGCCGTCGGCTTCGTCGCCCAGGACCCGTTCCTCTTCGACGGCAGCATCGCCGACAACATCCGCTACGGCAGCTTCGGAGCCTCCGACCAGGCCGTCGTCGAGGCGGCCACGACGGCCGAGGCGCACACCTTCATCTCGACGCTGCCGGACGGCTACGACACGCTGATCGGTGAGCGCGGCGCCGCGCTCTCGGGCGGCCAACGGCAGCGGATCGCCCTGGCGCGGGCGATCCTCAAGGACGCGCCGGTCGTGATCCTGGACGAGGCCACCTCCGCCGTGGACAACGAGACCGAGGCCGCCATCCAGCGCGCGCTCCGCGGCTTCGCGGCCGACCGGACGATGGTCATCATCGCCCACCGGCTCTCCACCGTCCGCCACGCCGACCGGATCTACGTCATGGACAAGGGCGGCGTCGTCGCCGAACAGGGCACCCACGACGAACTCGTCGCCCAGCACGGACTCTACGCATCCCTCTGGCAGCTCCAGGCCGGCGAACTCGCCGCCTGACCGCAGCACCCCGCACCGCGCCCACCCGCCCGCCGACCGCGTGACACCACCGCGGTCGGCGCGGCCCGGCGTGCCCTGCCACCACGCTTGCCCACACTCTCGGAGGTACCCCCATGTCCCGTCGCGACGGTGACGCCCTTCCCCTGACAACGGCCCAGCGCGAGATCTGGCTCGCCGAGCAGAGCTCCCGGACGCCGATCCCGGGCTACCGCGTCGGCGAGTGCCTGGAGATCCACGGGCCGGTGGACCGGGAGGTGTTCGAGACCGCGCTGCGCCGGGTGGTCTCCGAGGTCGACGCCCTGCACGTGACATTCGTCGACGACGGCGAGGGCCCGCGCCAGGTCCTCCGGGAGAGCTGGGACTGGGCGCCCGCGCACCTCGACCTCAGCGGGGAGCCGGATCCCCGGGCAGCGGCCGTGGCGTGGATGGAGCGGGACCTGATGCGCCCGCTGGACCTCGCCCGTGACCCGCTGTTCGGGCACGCGCTGATCAAGGCGTCGCCGACGGAATTCCTCTGGTACCTGAACTACCACCACGTGGTGCTGGACGCGATCAGCAGCTCCATGCTCCGGCAGCGGGTCGGCGAGGTGTACTCGGCCCTGGCCGAGGGCGGCGCCGTGCCGCCGTGCCCGTTCGGCTCACTGCGGGACCTGGTCGACAGCGACGCCGCCTACCGCGCGTCGACGGACTTCACCGCTGACCGCGCCTACTGGACGGAGCGTTTCGCGGACCTGCCCGCCCCGACCCGGCTCACCGACGCCACCGCGACCGACCCGCACCGCGCCCTCCGGCTGGCCGAGGAGCGGGCACTGCACCGCCCGGACGCCCTGCGGGCGGCGGCGGGACGGACCGGTGTCCGGTGGTCCCGCCTGGTGATCGCGGCGGCGGCGCTCTACGCGCACCGGCTGACCGGCAACCAGGACGTGGTGCTCGCCATGCCCGTCACTGCCCGCCGGGGCGCCGACCGCGACCTGATGTCGGTGCCGGGAACGATGTCCAACGTGGTGCCGCTGCGGCTGACCGTGCGGCCGGACATGCGGTGGGGGGAACTCGTCGCCCAGGTTGCCGAGGAGGTCGACGCGGCCGTCGCGCACGAGCGCTACCGCAGCGAGGACCTGCTGCGGGACCTCGGCGCGCCCGGCGGCATCGGGACGGCGTTCCCGCTGATCGTCAACATCATGGCCTTCAACTCCCGGCCGGACTTCGCCGGCCACCCGGCCTCCGTCCACCACTTCGTGTCGGGGTCCACCACCGACCTCGCCGTCTGGGTGTTCGACTACCGGGACGGCAACCCGCCGCTCCTGCGCCTCCACGGCTCCCCGGAGGCGTACGGCGACGACGACCTCGTCGCCCACCAGCAGCGGCTGCTCGCCCTGCTGGACAAGGTCGCGGACTGCGACCCGGACGAGCCGGTGGGCCGGATCGACCTGCTCACCGCCGAGGAGCACCGCGAGGCGGCGGCGCTCGGTGCCGGGCCGGTGACGGCCGCACCGGCCGCGAGCCTGCCGGAACTGTTCCGGGAGCACGTGCGGGCGACCCCGGAGCTGGTCGCGCTCGTCTGCGGCGACGTCTCGCTGACGTATGCGGAGCTGGACGCACGGGCGAACCGGCTGGCGCACGCCCTGATCGAGCGGGGCGGGGGGCCGGAGCGGCTGGTGGCGGTGGCGCTGCCGCGCTCGGCTGAGCTGGTGGTGGCGATCCTCGCGGTGCTGAAGACCGGCGCGGCGTACGTCCCGGTCGACCCCGAGTACCCGGCCGCCCGGATCGCGTACCTGCTCGACGACGCCCGGCCGGCCCTGGTGGTGACCGACTCCCGCAGCACGGAGCGGCTGCCCGGAGCCGGGCCCGTCGACCGGATGGTCCTCGACGACCCGGCGACGGCCGCCCTGATGGCGGGCTGCCCGGCGGCCGACCCGATGGTGGCCGTCGATCCGAGCCACCCGGCGTGCGTCATCTACACCTCCGGCTCCACCGGACGGCCCAAGGGCGTGGCGCCGACCCACGGCGGCCTGCTCAACCTGCTGACCGACCTCCGACAGGTGCACCTCCCGGCGGTGCTCGGGGAACGGCAGCGGCTGCGGGTGGCCCTGACCACGTCGGTGTCGTTCGACGCCTCCTGGAACCAGCTGCTCGCCCTGTTCACGGGCCACGAGCTGCACGTCCTGGACCACGCGACCTGGACCGACCCGGACGCCTTCGTCGAGTACGCCACGCGCTGCGGGCTGGACTTCGTCGAGGCCACCCCCTCCTACCTCCACGTGCTGGTCGCCCACGGACTGCTGGACGATCCGCAGCGCCGCCCGGCACTGGTCGCGGCCGGCGGCGAGGCCGTCCCCGAGCAGCTGTGGGAGCAGCTGCGGGGGGCCGAGGGGGTGTCCTGCCACAACTTCTACGGACCGTCCGAGTGCACCGTCAACTCGGTGGTCGCGTCGATGGGGTCGAGCCCGCGCCCGGTCATCGGCCGGCCGGTGACCAACGCGAGGCTGTACGTGCTCGACGGCGCCCTGCGGCCGGTGCCGGCCGGTGTGCCGGGCGAGCTGTACATCGCGGGCGCGGGCCTGGCCCGCGGCTACCTGAACCGGCCGGGCCTGACCGCCGGACGCTTCGTCGCCGACCCATTCGGACCGGCGGGCTCCCGGATGTACCGCACCGGCGACCTGGTGCGCTGGGACGCGGCCGGGAATCTGGAGTTCCTCGGCCGCACCGACGACCAGGTCAAGATCCGCGGCTTCCGCGTCGAGCTCGGCGAGATCGAGGCCGTCCTCACCGAGCACCCGCGGGTCGCCCGGGCCGCCGTCACGGTGCGCACCGAGGAGGAGCCCCGGCTGGTCGCCTACACCGTCCCCGAGCCCGGCACCACGGTCACCGACGCCGCCCTGCGCGAACACCTGCGGGAACGGCTGCCCAAGCACATGGTGCCGTCGGCCTTCGTGGTGCTGGACGCCCTGCCCCTGACCCCGAACGGCAAGCTCGACCGGCGGGCCCTTCCCGCGCCCGACCGGCAGCCCGCCGACCCGGGCCGCGCTCCGCGCACCGCGACCGAGCACCTGCTCGCCGGGCTGTTCGCCGAGGTGCTCGGCGTGCTGGAGGTCGGCGCGGACGACAACTTCTTCGACCTCGGCGGGCACTCCCTGCTGGCCACCCGGCTGGTCGCCCGGGCGCGGTCGGTACTGGGCGTGGAGCTGAGGCTGAGCGACCTCTTCGACGCGCCGACGGTGGCGGAACTGGCCGCGGCGGTGGACGTCGCGGGCCGGGCGCGCCCGGCGCTGGGGCGGCGCGAGCGCCCCGAGGCGATCCCGCTGTCCTTCGCACAGCGCCGACTGTGGTTCCTGCACCGCATGGAGGGCCCGAGCGCCACGTACAACATCCCGCTGGCGCTGCGGCTGTCCGGAAACCTGGACCAGCGGGCCCTGGAGGCCGCCCTGGCGGACGTGGTCGAGCGGCACGAGAGCCTGCGCACGGTCTTCCCGGTGTTCGACGGCGTGCCGTGCCAGCGGGTGCTGGACCTCGACGGGGCCCGGCCGCGGCTGCGGGTGACCGAGGTCGGCGAGCGTGACCTGCCGGACCGGCTGGCGGAGGCGGCCAGGCACGGCTTCGAGCTCTCCGAGGAACCGCCGCTGCACGCCGAGCTGTTCCGGACGGCGGCCGACGCGTACGTGCTGCTCCTGGTGGTGCACCACATCGCCGGTGACGGCTGGTCGGCGGGCCCGCTCTCGCGGGACCTCACGACCGCCTACGCGGCCCGCGCCGAGGGGGCGAAGCCGGAGTGGTCGCCGCTGCCGGTCCAGTACGCCGACTACGCGCTCTGGCAGCGCGAGCTGCTCGGCGAGGGCTCCGACCCGGGCAGCCTGCTGAGCGGCCAACTGGCCCACTGGCGGGAGCAGCTCGCGGACCTGCCCGAGCAGGTCGAGCTGCCCTTCGACCGGCCCCGGCCGGCGGCGATGTCCTACCGGGGCGCCCACCTGCCGGTGCGGATCGACGCCGAGCTGCACCAGGGCCTGCGCGCGCTCGCCCGGGACGGCGGGGCGAGCCTCTTCATGGTGCTCCAGGCCGGGCTGGCCGCCCTGCTGGGCAAGCTCGGCGCGGGCACCGACGTCCCGATCGGCACCCCGATCGCCGGCCGCACCGACGAGGCCCTGGACGACCTGGTCGGCTTCTTCGTCAACACCCTGGTGCTGCGCACCGACCTCTCCGGCGACCCGTCGTTCACCGAACTCCTGGGCCGGGTGCGTTCCGACGCGCTGGCCGCGTACGCGCACCAGGACGCGCCGTTCGAGCACCTCGTGGAGGCGCTGAACCCGACCCGGACGCTGGCGCACCACCCCCTGTTCCAGACCATGCTCGCCCTGCAGAACGCGCCGCTCGGCACCTTCGACCTGCCGGGGCTGCGGGTGGCGACCGACCTGGTGCACACCGGGACGGCCAAGTGCGACCTGACCTTCATCCTGGCCGAACAGCCCGACGGGCTCTCGGGCGTGGTCGAGTACAGCACCGACCTGTTCGACGTGGCCACCGTGGCGGGGATCGTCGACCGGTGGCTGCGGCTGCTGCGGGCCGTCGTCGCCGACCCCGGCCGACGGATCGGCCAGGTGGACGTGCTGTCCGCCGACGAGCTCCGCGCGCTGATCCCGGCCGACTCCGACCGGAGCGGGGAAGAGCCGGAGAGCAGCCTGACCGCGCTGTTCGAGCAGCAGGTGCGGGCGACCCCGGCCGCGGTCGCCCTCACGGACGGCGAAGTCACGCTGACGTACGGAGAGTTGAACGCCCGCGCCAACCGGCTCGCGCACGCGCTGATCGACCGGGGCGTCGGCCCGGAGCAGCCGGTCGCGCTGGCCCTGTCGCGCTCGGCGGAGCTGGTCGTGGCCGTCCTCGCGGTGCTCAAGGCCGGCGGCGCCTACGTCCCGGTCGACCCGGCCTACCCGGCCGCCCGGATCGCCTACCTGCTCCAGGACACCCGGCCCGCGCTGCTCGTGACGACGAGCCGGACCGGCGGGCTGCCGGGGGCGGACCACGTGGACCGGCTGCTGCTGGACGCCGTCGACCTGGACGGGCAGCCGGACACGGATCCCGGGAGCACCGTCGACCCCGGCCACCCCGCGTACGTCATCCACACCTCCGGCTCCACCGGCAACCCCAAGGGCGTGGTGGTCCCGCACCGCAACGTGGTGCGCCTGTTCCGGACGACGGAGGAGCTGTTCGGCTTCACCGCCGACGACGTCTGGACCCTCTTCCACTCCTACGCCTTCGACTTCTCGGTCTGGGAGCTGTGGGGCCCGCTCCTGCACGGCGGCCGCCTCGTGGTCGTGGACCACGAGACCAGCCGCTCGCCCGGCCGGTTCCTGGACCTCCTCGTCCGCGAGCGGGTGACGGTGCTCAACCAGACGCCGTCCGCCTTCTACCAGCTGATGCAGGCGGACGCCGAGAACCCGCGCGAACTCGCCCTGCGCACGGTGGTGTTCGGCGGTGAGGCGCTGGAACACGCCCGGCTGGCGAGCTGGTACGAGCGGCACCCGGAGGACGCGCCGCGGCTGGTCAACATGTACGGGATCACCGAGACCACCGTGCACGTCACGTACGCGGCGCTCGACCGGTCCGTCACCGCTGCCGGCCGGATCGGCGCGCCCCTCCCGGACCTGCGGACGTACGTGCTCGACGACGGCCTGCGACCGGTGGCCCCGGGGGTGCCCGGCGAGCTGTACGTGGCGGGCCCCGGCCTGGCCCGCGGCTACCTGAACCGGCCCGGCCTGACCGCCGGGCGGTTCGTCGCCGACCCCTTCGGGCCGGCCGGCTCCCGGATGTACCGCAGCGGCGACGTGGTGCGCCGTGGCGGGGACGGCAGCCTGCGCTACGTCGGCCGGGCCGACCAGCAGGTGAAGGTGCGCGGCTTCCGGATCGAGCTCGGCGAGATCGAGGCGGCGCTGGCCGCGCACCCCGACGTCGCCCAGGTCGCCGTCCTGGCCCGGCAGGACCGGGCCGATGACACCCGGCTGGTCGCCTACCTGGTGCCGGCCGCGGGTGCCGCGCCGCGCCCGGCCGGCCTGCGCGGACACCTCGCCGAGCGGCTGCCGGAACACATGGTGCCGTCGGCCTTCGTCGTGCTGGACACGCTGCCGCTGACCGCCAACGGCAAGCTGGACCACCGGGCCCTGCCCGCCCCGGACCTCGCCCCGGCGGCGGTCGGCCGCGCGCCTCGCACCCCGCAGGAGCAGATCCTCTGCGAGCTGTTCGCGGAGATCCTCGGCGTGGCGTCGGTGGGCGTCGAGGACGGCTTCTTCGACCTGGGCGGGCACTCGCTGCTGGCCACCCGTCTGGCCGCCCGGATCCGCTCCACCCTCGGCGTGGAGATGGCGCTGCGCACCCTGTTCGAGGCGCCGACCCCGGCCGCTCTGGCCGCGGCCCTGGTCGCGGCCGGACCGGCCCAGGCGGCGCTGGCACCGTACCGGCGGCCCGAGCGGATCCCGCTGTCGTTCGCGCAGCGGCGGCTGTGGTTCCTCCACCAACTGGAGGGCGCCAGCGGGAACTACAACATCCCGCTGGCGTGGCGGCTGTCCGGCCCGCTCGACCGGGAGGCGCTGAACGCGGCACTGACGGACACGGTGGCCCGGCACGAGAGCCTGCGAACGGTGTTCCCGACGGTGGACGGCGTGCCGTACCAGCAGGTGCTGGACGTCGCGGCGGCCCGCCCGGGGCCGTCCGTCCGCCGGACGACCGAGGCCGAGCTCGCCGGGCTGCTCACGGCGGCGCAGGCCCACTGCTTCGACCTGGAGACCGAACTCCCGCTGCACGCCGAGCTGTTCGAGCTGGCGCCGGACGAGCACGTGCTGCTGCTGGTGCTCCACCACATCGCCGGCGACGGCTGGTCGCTCGGCCCGCTGGCCGCCGACCTCACCGCGGCCTACGCGGCCCGCTGCCGGGGCGAGGAGCCGCGACGGGAACCGCTGCCGGTCCAGTACGCCGACTACACCCTGTGGCAGCACGAGCTGCTCGGCGAGGCCACCGACAGCGACAGTCCGTTCGCCCGCCAGGCGGCCTACTGGAAGAGCCGGCTGGCCGGTCTCCCGGAGCAGATCCAGCTGCCCGTCGACCGGCCCCGCCCGGCGGTCGCCTCGCACCGGGGCGGCCACGTGCGGGCCGGCCTGGACGCGGAACTGCACCGCGGGCTGCGCGAGCTCGCCCGCACCAACGGCACCAGTCTGTTCATGGTGCTGCAGGCCGGGCTGGCGGCCCTGCTGAGCAGGCTCGGCGCGGGCGAGGACGTCCCGGTCGGCAGCCTCACCGCCGGGCGGACCGACGAGGCCGTGGACGACCTGGTCGGCTTCTTCGTGAACACCCTCGTGCTTCGCACCGACACCTCGGGCGACCCGACCTTCACCGAGCTGCTCGGCCGGGTGCGGGACACCGCGCTCGCCGGGTACGCGCACCAGGACCTGCCGTTCGAGTACCTGGTCGAGGCCCTCAACCCGTCCCGGTCGCTCTCCCACCACCCGCTGTTCCAGGTCATGCTGGTGCTGCAGAACAACGCCCGGGCCGAGTTCGCCCCGCCCGGCCTGCGGGTCGCCGAGCTGGAACTGAGCGCCACCACGTCCAAGTTCGACCTGGTCCTCTCGCTGGCCGAGCGGCAGACCGAGGACGGATCGCCGGCCGGGATCGACGCGTCCGTCCAGTTCGCGAGCGACCTGTACGACCGGGGCACCGTGGAGACGATGGTCGCGCGCCTGGTGCGGCTGCTGACCGCGGCCGTCGCCGACCCGGGCCGGCGGATCGGCCGTCTGGACCTGCTGTCCGCCGAGGAGCGCCGCGAGCTGCTTCCCGCCGCCGAGGGCAGGGGGACGGCCGGCAGCCTGCTGGAGGCCTTCACGGCGCAGGTGGCGGCCACTCCGGCGGCCGTCGCGCTGGACTCCGCGGACGCAAAGCTGACGTACCGTCAACTCAACGCCCGGGCGAACCGGTTCGCGCACTCGCTGATCGCCCGTGGGGTGGGCCCGGAGCAGTTGGTGGCGCTGGCCCTGCCGCGGTCGGCGGAGTTCGTCGTGGCGGTCCTGGGCGTGTTGAAGGCGGGCGCGGCCTACCTGCCCGTGGACCCGGCGTACCCGCAGTCGCGGATCGCCTTCATGTTGGAGGACGCCCGGCCGAGCGTGGTGGTCGACGACCCGGCGGCGGTCGCCGGGGCGGCCGCGGCACCGGAGTGGCCGCAGACCGACCCGGTCGTCGCGGTGGACGCCCGGAACGCGGCGTACGTGATCTACACCTCCGGCTCCACCGGACGGCCCAAGGGCGTGGTGGTGAGCCACGCGGGTGTGCCGGCCATGGTGGCCGCGCAGGTCGACCGGCTCGGCATCGACGCCGGAAGCCGGGTGCTCCAGTTCTCCTCGCCCAGCTTCGACGTCTCCCTGTGGGACGTCCTCGGCGCCCTGTCCACCGGCGCCACCCTGGTGCTCGCGCCCGCGGCCGAGCCGGTCGCCGCGCTGACCGGTCCGGGCCTCGCGCTCACCCACGCGACCGTACCGCCGTCGGTGCTGGCCGCGCTGACACCGGACGCGGTGGACGTGCCGACGCTGGCGGTGGCGGGCGAGGCCTGCCCGCCGGAGCTGGTGACGCGCTGGGCGCCGGGACGGCGGATGATCAACGCGTACGGTCCGACCGAGACCACGGTCGTCGCGACGATCAGCGAGCAGCTGACGCCCGGCTCCGGTGTGCCGCCGATCGGCCGTGTCGTCGCCGGGCTCCGCGGGTACGTGCTGGACCAGCGGCTGGGTCTGGTGGCGCCCGGCGTGACCGGGGAGCTGTACCTCGCCGGCCCGGGCCTGGCCCGCGGCTACCTGAACCGGCCCGGGCTCTCCGCCGCACGGTTCGTCGCCTGTCCGTTCGGACCGGCGGGCGCCAGGATGTACCGCACCGGCGACCTGGTACGCCGGCGCCCCGACAACCAGCTGGAGTACGTCGGCCGCGCCGACGACCAGGTCAAGGTGCGCGGCTTCCGGATCGAACTCGGCGAGATCGAGACCGCCCTCGCCGAACACCCGCAGGTCGGCCAGGTCGCGGTGACCGCCCGGAAGGACCGGGCGCAGGACACCCGGCTGGTCGCCTACCTGGTGCCCGCCTCCGGGGCGGAGCCGCGGCCGGAGGAGCTGCGGGCGCACCTTCGCGAGCGGCTGCCGGACTACATGGTGCCCGCCGCGTTCGTCTCCCTCGACGCCCTGCCGCTGAACACCAACGGCAAGCTCGACCGGCGCGCCCTGCCCGAGCCCGAGTTCACCGTGTCGCGGGCCGCCCGGGCGCCGCGCACCTCCCAGGAGCAGGTGCTGGCCGGACTGTTCGCCGAGGTGCTGGGCCTGCCGCAGGTCGGCGTCGACGACGACTTCTTCGACCTGGGCGGGCACTCCCTGCTGGCCACCCGGCTGGTGGCCCGGGTCCGCGCGACCCTGGGCCGGGAACTGGCGCTGCACACCCTGTTCCGGACCCCGACGGTGGCCGGGCTGGCCGCCGGACTGGGCGGCGCCGGCCGGGCCCGGCTCGCCCTGGAGCGGGCCGAACGGCCCGAGCTGGTCCCGCTGTCGTCCGCCCAGCGCAGGCTCTGGTTCCTGCACCAGCTGGAGGGCGCCGGGCCGATCTACAACATCCCGCTGGCGTGGCGGCTCTCCGGGCCGCTGGACCCGGCGGCCCTGGCGGAGGCGCTCGGCGACGTCGTCGACCGGCACGAGACCCTGCGCACGGTCTTCCCCGCGGTCGACGGCGTGCCGTACCAGAAGGTGCTGGCCGCCGGGGAGGTGCGGCCGGAACTGCCGGTCACGCCCGTGGACGAGGCGGAGCTGCCCGCCCTGCTGGCCGGGGCCGCGGCGCGGGGCTTCGACCTCGCGGCCGAACCGCCGCTGCGTGCCGAGGTGTTCGAACTCTCCGCCGACGAGCACGTGCTGCTCCTGGTGGTGCACCACATCGCCGGCGACGGCTGGTCGCTGGGCCCGCTGGCCGCCGACCTGGCCACCGCGTACGCGGCGCGCCGCCGGCGTGAGGAGCCGCAGTGGGCGCCGCTGCCGGTGCAGTACGCCGACTACACCCTGTGGCACGACCGGCTGCTCGGGGACCTCGCCGACCCCGCGAGCCTGTCCGCCCGGCAGTCGGCCTACTGGACGGAGCGGCTGGCCGGCCTCCCCGAGCAGATCCGGCTGCCCGCCGACCGGCCCCGCCCGGCGACCACCTCCTACCGCGGCGGACACCTGACGGTCGACCTGGACCCGGAGCTGCACGGTGCGCTGGTGGCCCTGGGCCGGGAGCGCGGGGCCAGCGTCTACATGGTGCTCCAGGCCGCGCTGGCGGCCCTGCTGGACAAGCTCGGCGCGGGCACGGACATCCCGGTCGGCAGCCTGATCGCCGGCCGGACGGACCAGGCCGTGGACGACCTGGTCGGGTTCTTCGTGAACACCCTGGTGCTCCGTACGGACACCTCGGGCGACCCGTCCTTCGCCGAACTGCTGGTCCGGGTCCGGGAGGGCGCCCTCGGCGCGTACGCGCACCAGGACCTGCCGTTCGAGCACCTCGTCGAGGCCCTCAACCCGTCCCGGTCGCTCGCCCGCCAGCCGCTGTTCCAGGTGCTGCTCGCCCTGCAGAACGTGCCGCGCACCGAGTTCGCGCTGACCGGTCTGAGCGCCGAGATCCTGCCGGTGCGCACGCCCACGGCGATGTTCGACCTCGGTTTCCACCTGCTGGAGCGCGGCGGCACCGGCGGCCCGGCCGGGGGCATCGTCGGGCGGGTCGAGTACAGCACCGACCTGTTCGACCACGCCACGGTGGAGGCGCTGGTGGCCCGCTGGCTGCGGCTGCTGGCGGCGGTGGTCGCCGAGCCCGACCGGCCGCTGAGCCGGATCGACGTCCTCACCGCCGAGGAGCGGCACGAGCTGCTGGTCGCGCGCAACGACACCGCCCGCCCGGCACCCGTCACCACTCTGCCGGCGCTGTTCGAGGCGCAGGTCCGGGCGACCCCGGAGGCCGAGGCGGTGGTGTTCGAGGCCGGTGAGCCGATGCCCCGCGTGCTGACGTACCGTGAGCTGAACCGCCGGGCCAACCGCCTGGCACACGCGCTGATCGCCCGCGGGGTGGGCCCGGAGCAGGTCGTCGCCCTGCGGCTGCCGCGCTCGGCCGAGCTGGTGGTCGCCGTCCTCGCGGTGCTCAAGACGGGCGCGGCGTACCTGCCGATCGACCCGGACTACCCGGCCGCCCGCATCGCGTACATGCTGGAGGACGCCCGGCCGGCCGTCGTGCTCGACGACCTCGCGGCCGTCGAGCCGTCCGGCGGGCAGCCGGAGCACGATCCGGCCGTCGCCGTGGACGCCCGGCACCCGGCCTACGTCATCTACACCTCCGGCTCCACCGGCCGGCCCAAGGCCGTGGTGATGCCCGCCGCCGGGCTGCTGAACCTGCTGGAGTGGCACCACGAGGCCGTCGGTGGCGAACCGGGCACGCGCACCGCGCAGTTCACCGCGATCAGCTTCGACGTCTCGGTGCAGGAGGTGCTCTCCGCGCTGCTGTACGGCAAGACCCTGGTGGTGCCGACCGAGGAGCAGCGCCGCAGCGCCGAGCTGTTCGCGCACTGGCTGGACCGGAACCGGGTCGCGGAGCTGTTCGCGCCCAACCTGGTGGTCGAGGCGCTGGCCGAGGCCGCCGAGGAGGCCGGGCTGGAGCTGCCGAGCCTGCGGCTGGTGGCCCAGGCCGGTGAGGCGATGCGCCTCGGCGGTGCCGTGCGCCGCTTCCAGGAGCGCCGGCCGGGCCGGGTGCTGCACAACCACTACGGCCCCGCCGAGACCCACGTCATCACCGCCTACCCGCTGCCGGCCGATCCGGCCGACTGCCCGCTGCCGGTACCGATCGGCCGTCCGATCGCCAACTGCCGGGCGTACGTACTGGATGCGGCGCTGCGGCCGGTCGCCCCCGGTGTGCTGGGCGAGCTGTACCTCGCCGGGTCCGGGCTCGCCCGCGGTTACCTGAACCGGCCCGGGCTCACCGCCGGGCGCTTCGTCGCCGACCCGTACGGTCCGGCGGGCGCGAGGATGTACCGCACCGGAGACCTGGTCCGCTGGCGCGCCGCCGGCGAGCTGGAGTTCGCCGGCCGGGTGGACCACCAGGTGAAGGTCCGCGGGTTCCGGATCGAGCCGGGCGAGATCGAGGCCGAGCTGACGGCGCACCCCGGCCTCGCCCAGGCCGCCGTACTCGCCCGCGAGGACCGGCCGGGCGAGACTAGGATCGTCGCGTACGCGGTGCCCTCGGCCCAGAGCCCGGCCACCGCGGCGGAACTGTCGGCACACCTGCGCGACCGGCTGCCCGACTACATGGTGCCGTCCGCGTTCGTGCTGCTCGACGCGCTGCCGCTGACGCCCAACGGCAAGCTGGACCGCGCCGCGCTGCCCGCACCCGAGCCGACGGTCACGACGAGCGGCCGGGAGCCCCGCACCCCGCAGGAGCAGATCCTCTGCGAGCTGTTCGCCGAGGTGCTGGGCCTGCCGCGGACCGGGGTCGAGGACGACTTCTTCGACCTCGGCGGGCACTCGCTGCTCGCCACCCGGCTGGTGTCGCGGGTCCGGGCGACCCTCGGGGTCGAGCTGGAGCTGCGCGACCTGTTCCGGACCCCGACACCGGCCGGCCTCGCGGTCCGGCTGGCCGAGGCCGGGGCGGCCCGGCAGGCGCTGCTGCCCATGCCGCGCCGCGACCCCATGCCGCTCTCCTACGGGCAGCGCCGGCTCTGGTTCCTCCAGCAGTTCGGGGCGCCGAGCGCCACCTACCACATGCCGCTGGCCCTGCGGCTGTCCGGCGAACTGGACCGGGAGGCCCTCGGCACCGCACTGGCGGACGTGATGGCGCGGCACGAGACCCTCCGCACGGTCTACCCGCACACCGCCGGCGTCCCGCACCAGCGGGTCATGGACGCGGCCGAGGTGGCCGTCCCGCTGACGGTGCGCGCAGCCGGTGCGGCCGAGGTGCCGGCCCTGCTGCGCGAGTCGGCGGTGCGCGGCTTCGACCTGGCGACGGAACCGCCGCTGCGGGCCGAGCTGTTCGTGCTCGCGCCGGACGAGCACGTGCTGCTGGTGGTGATGCACCACATCGCGGGCGACGGCTGGTCGCTCGGCCCGCTGTCACGTGACCTCGCCACCGCGTACACCAGCCGCAGGAGCGGCGGGACGCCCGACTGGGCGGCGCTGCCGGTGAGTTACGCCGACTACACGCTGTGGCAGCACGAGATCCTCGGTGAGGAGTCGGACGCGGACAGCGTCTTCGCCCGCCAGGTCGGCTACTGGGCCGAGGCGCTTACCGGACTGCCCGAGCAGCTGCGGCTGCCGGTCGACCGGCCCCGCCCGGCGGCGGCGTCCTACGCCGGAGACTGGCTCGACGTCCGCATCGACGCGGAACTGCATGCCTCCCTCGTGGAGTTGGCGCGGCGTTCGGGTGCGAGTCTGTTCATGGTGCTGCAGGCGGGCCTGGCCGCGTTGTACACCCGGCTGGGTGCAGGGACGGACATCGCGATCGGGAGCCCGATTGCGGGCCGCACCGACGAGGCGCTGGACGAGCTGGTCGGTTTCTTCGTCAACACCCTGGTGCTGCGCACGGACACCAGTGGTGATCCGGGCTTCGCCGAACTGCTGGGCCGGGTACGGGAGACGGCGCTCGCCGCCTACGCGCACCAGGACGTGCCGTTCGAGCACCTGGTGGAGGTGCTGAACCCGTCCCGCTCGCTCGCCTACCACCCGCTGTTCCAGACCATGCTGGCCGTGCAGAACGCGCCTGGCGGCGACTTCGCCCTGCCCGGACTGGAGGTCTCCGGACTCGCGGTGCCGACCGGGACCTCACGGCTCGACCTGACCTTCAG
Organism: Kitasatospora sp. RG8; assembly: GCF_017813315.1. Taxonomy (NCBI): domain Bacteria; kingdom Bacillati; phylum Actinomycetota; class Actinomycetes; order Kitasatosporales; family Streptomycetaceae; genus Kitasatospora; species Kitasatospora sp. RG8. The sequence continues at coordinate 87,971 of NZ_JAGIYX010000015.1, read as the reverse complement.
CCTCGCGGAGAACCGCCGCCCCGACGGAACCCCGGCGGGCCTGACCGGCATGGTCGAGTACAGCACCGACCTGTTCGACCGGCGGGCCGTCGAGCTGCTGTTCACCCGCTGGGTCCGGCTGCTGGCCGAGGCCGCCGCCGACCCCGGGAAGCCGATCGGCGCGCTCGACGTGCTCGGCGAGGAGGAGCGCCGCGATCTGCTGGCCGGCGCCGACGACACCGCGCGGGAGGTCCGGGAGCGCGACGTGCCGGCCATGTTCGCGGCGAGGGTCGCCGCGGCGCCGGAGGCCATCGCACTGGTCTCCGTCGACCGTACTGAACTGACGTACCGTCAACTCGACGTCATGGCGAACCGGTTCGCCCACTCGCTGATCGCGCGTGGGGTGAGGACGGAGCAGCTGGTGGCCGTGGCCCTGCCGCGGTCCGTCGAGTGGGTGGTGGCCGTCCTGGGCACGCTCAAGGCCGGGGCCGCCTACCTGCCGGTGGACCCGGCGTACCCGCAGTCGCGGATCGACCTGATGCTGGCGGACGCCTCGCCGGTCGTGGTGGTCGACGACCCCGCGGCGGTACGGGAGACGGACGGCTTCCCGGCGGGCGACCCGGCGGTGGCCCTGGACGCCCGGCACCCGGCGTACGTGATCTACACCTCGGGCTCGACCGGCCGGCCCAAGGGCGTCGTGGTCGGGCACGGCGGTGTGGCGAGCCTGGTCGCCACCCAGGTCGAGCGGCTCGCCGTCGGGCCCGGCAGCCGGGTGCTCCAGTTCGCCTCGCCCAGCTTCGACGCGTCATTCTGGGACCTCTGCAGCGCCCTGCTGACCGGCGCCACGCTGGTGCTGGCCCCGGCCGAGGCGCCGCTGGAGGCGCTGACCGACCACGGCCTCGGTATCACGCACGTGATCCTGCCGCCCTCGGCGCTGGGCGCGCTGGGCGACGCGGAGCCCGCGGCCGCCACGCTGGTGGTGGGCGGCGAGGCCTGTCCGCCGGAGCTGGTGGTGCGCTGGGCGCCGGGCCGGCGGATGGTCAACGCGTACGGCCCGACGGAGACCACGGTGGCCGCGACGATGAGCGACCCGCTCGTGCCCGGGCCGGGTGTGCCGCCCATCGGCCGGCCGGTCGCCAACGCGCGGGTGTACGTGTTGGACGAGAGGCTGCGGCCGGTGCCCCCGGGTGTGCCGGGGGAGCTGTACGTCGCGGGTGCCGGGCTGGCGCGCGGTTACCTGAACCGGCCGGGTCTGACGGCCGGGCGGTTCGTGGCCTGCCCGTTCGGCCCGGCGGGCGCCAGGATGTACCGCACCGGGGACCTGGTGCGCCGGCTTGCCGACGACCAGTTGGAGTTCGTCGGCCGCGCCGACGAGCAGGTGAAGGTGCGCGGCTTCCGGGTCGAGCCCGGCGAGGTCGAGGCGGCCCTGGCCGAGCACCCCGCCGTCGCCCGGGCCGCCGTCGTCGCCAAGGACGACCGGCTCATCGGCTACGTCGTCCCGCGCCGGGACACCGCACCCACCCCGGCGCAGCTGCGCGGCCACCTGCTCGGCCGACTGCCCGAGTACCTGGTACCGGCCGTCTTCACCGTGCTGGACGCGCTGCCGCTGACACCGAGCGGCAAGCTGGACCGCCACGCCCTCCCCGTGCCGGACCTCACCGGCAGTGGCACCGCCGGCGGCCGCACGCCGCGGACCCCGCAGGAGCAGCTGCTCGCCGAACTCTTCGCCGAGGTGCTCGGCGTGACCGAGGTCGGCGCGGACGACAGCTTCTTCGACCTCGGCGGGCACTCGCTGCTCGCCACCCGCCTGGTCGCGCGGGTGCGCACCGTGCTCGGCGTCGAGGTCGGGCTGCGCGCCCTCTTCGAGGCGCCGACCGTGGCCGGCCTGGCGGCGCTGCTCGCCGGGGCGGGCCAGGCCCGGCCGGCCCTGGCCGCCCGGCGGCGGCCGCAGACCGTGCCGCTGTCCTTCGCGCAGCGCCGGCTCTGGTTCCTGCACCGGATGGAGGGCGCCTCCGCCACCTACAACATCCCGCTGGCGCTACGGCTCTCCGGAACGCTGGACCGGGCGGCGCTGGACCAGGCGCTGGCCGATGTCTCGGCCCGGCACGAGAGCCTGCGCACGGTGTTCCCCGAGGTCGACGGGGTGCCCTGCCAGCAGGTCCTGGACCCGGCCGAGGCCCGGCCGCGGGTGCGGACGGCCGAGGTCGGCGAGGACGAGCTGGCGCAGCGGCTGGGTGAGGCGGCCCGGCAGCCGTTCGACCTGGCGACGGAACCGCCGCTGCGGGCCGAGCTGTTCGTGCTCGCGCCGGAGGACCACGTGCTGCTGGTGGTGATGCACCACATCGCGGGCGACGGCTGGTCCACCGGACCGCTGGCGCGCGACCTGGCCGCGGCGTACGCCGCCAGGTGCGGGGGTGGCGGGCCGAAGTGGGCCGCTCTGCCGGTGCAGTACGCCGACTACACCCTGTGGCAGCGCGAGCTGCTCGGCGACCCGGCCGACCCGGAGAGCCGCTTCGCCGAACAACTCGGCTACTGGACGGAGCAGTTGGCCGACCTTCCCGAGCGGCTCCCGCTGCCCGTCGACCGGCCGCGTCCGGCCGTCGCGAGCTACCGGGGTGACCAGGTCCTCCTGGAGCTGGCTCCCGAACTGCATGCCTCCCTCGTGGAGTTGGCGCGGCGTTCGGGTGCGAGTCTGTTCATGGTGCTGCAGGCGGGCCTGGCCGCGTTGTACGCCCGGCTGGGTGCGGGGACGGACATTCCGATCGGGAGCCCGATCGCGGGCCGCACCGACGAGGCGCTGGACGAGCTGGTCGGTTTCTTCGTCAACACCCTGGTGCTGCGCACGGACACCAGTGGTGATCCGGGCTTCGCCGAACTGCTGGGCCGGGTACGGGAGACGGCGCTCGCCGCCTACGCGCACCAGGACGTGCCGTTCGAGCACCTGGTGGAGGTGCTGAACCCGTCCCGCTCGCTCGCCCACCACCCGCTGTTCCAGACGATCCTGGCCCTGCAGAACGCCCCGATGGGCGAGCTCGGCCTGCCCGGTCTCCGGGCGTCCACCTTCGCCGTGCCGACCGGTACGGCCAAGTTCGACCTCGGCTTCAACCTGAGCGAGCGGTTCGCCCTCGACGGCGGCCCGGCCGGGATCGTCGGTGCGGTCGAGTACGCGACCGACCTGTTCGACCGGTCGACGGTCGCCGCGCTGGCCCGGCGCTGGACGCTCCTGCTGGAGGCGGTCGCGGCCGACCCGGAGCAGCCGATCGGAGGCATCGACCTGCTCGACGCCGACGAGCGGCGCCGACTGCTGGAGTGCGGCAACGAGACCGCCCGCGAGGTGGCGGCCGTCCCGGTCCCGGAGGCGTTCGCCGCGCAGGTCGCGGCGACGCCGGACGCGACCGCCCTGGTCTGCGGTCGCATTGAGTTGACGTACCGTCAGCTCAATGCCCGGGCGAACCGGTTCGCGCATGCCCTGATCGCCCGGGGGGTCGGCCCGGAGCAGGTGGTGGCCGTGGCCCTGCCGCGGTCGGTGGAGTCCGTCGTGGCCGTCCTCGGCGTGCTGAAGTCCGGGGCCGCCTACCTCCCCGTCGATCCGGCGTACCCGCAGGCGCGGATCGCGTTCATGCTGGAGGACGCCCGCCCGGTGGTGGTGGTCGACGACCCGGCGACGGTGGCCGAGGCCGCCGCATGGCCGGACACCGACCCCGCCGTCGCGATCGACGTCCGGCACCCGGCCTACGTGATCTACACCTCCGGCTCGACCGGCCGGCCCAAGGGCGTCGTGGTCGGGCACGGCGGTGTGGCGAGCCTGGTCGCCGGGCAGATCGAGCGGTTCGCGATCGAACCCGGCAGCCGGGTGCTCCAGTTCGCCTCGCCCAGCTTCGACGCCTCGGTGTCGGAGATCTACACCGCCCTGCTGCGCGGCGCAGCCCTGGTGCTGCCCCCCGCGGCGGACCCGGTCGCCGCGCTGGCCGACCCGGACCTCCGCATCACCCATGTGACCGTTCCCCCGTCCGTCCTCGCGGCCCTGCCGGAGCACGCGGTGACCGCGTCCACCCTGGTGGTGGCGGGGGAGGCGTGCCCGCCGGAGCTGGTGGCGCGTTGGGCGCCGGGCCGGCGGATGGTCAACGCGTACGGCCCGACGGAGACCACGGTCTGTGCCACGATGAGCGACCCGCTCGTGCCCGGGCCGGGTGTGCCGCCCATCGGCCGTCCCATCGCCAACGCGCGGGTGTACGTGTTGGACGAGCGGCTGCGGCCGGTGCCCCCGGGTGTGCCGGGGGAGCTGTACGTCGCGGGTGCCGGGCTGGCGCGCGGTTACCTGAACCGGCCGGGTCTGACGGCCGGGCGGTTCGTGGCCTGTCCGTTCGGCCCGGCGGGCGCCAGGATGTACCGCACCGGGGACCTGGTGCGCCGGCTCGCCGACGGCCAGTTGGAGTTCGTCGGCCGCGCCGACGAGCAGGTGAAGGTACGCGGCTTCCGGGTCGAGCCCGGCGAGGTCGAGGCCGCCCTGGCCGAGCACCCCGCCGTCGCCCGGGCCGCCGTCGTCGCCAAGGACGACCGGCTCATCGGCTACGTCGTCCCGCGCCGGGACACCGCCCGGGACAGCGGCCTGGAAGCCGACCACGTGGGGGAGTGGCGGGAGATCTACGACGCCCTGCCCATCATCCCCGGCGAAGCCCCCTTCGGGCAGAACTTCGTCGGCTGGAACAGCAGTTACGACGCCAGCCCGATCCCGGAGGAGCAGATGCGGGAGTGGCGGGACGCCACCGTGGCCCGCATCCTGGCCCTGCGCCCCCGCCGGGTGCTGGAGGTGGGCGTCGGCACCGGACTGCTCCTCTCGCAGATCGCACCGCACTGCGAGACCTACTGGGCGACGGACTTCTCCGCCACCGCGATCGACGCGCTGGCCGCCCAGGTCGCCTGCCGGGACGACCTGGCCGACCGCGTCGTGCTGCACACCCGCCCGGCGCACGACACCGACGGCCTGCCCGCCGGGCGGTTCGACACCATCGTGATCAACTCGGTGGTGCAGTACTTCCCGTCCGCCGACTACCTCGCGGACGTGATCGGGAAGCTGATGCGGCTGCTCGCCCCCGGCGGCGCGCTCTTCGTCGGCGACGTCCGCAACCTGCGGCTGCTGCGCCCGCTTGCCGCCGCCGTCCAGCTGCACCGGGCCGCCGACGGCACCGACCTGCCCGCGGTCGCCCGCGCCGTCGAGCAGGCACTGCAGGTGGAGAAGGAGCTCCTGGTCGACCCGGACTTCTTCACCGTCCTGCGCGACCGTGACGGCGACCGCGGCATCGGCGCCGTGGCCGTGGAGGTCAAGCGCGGCCGGCACCACAACGAGCTGACCCGCTACCGCTACGACGTCACCCTGCACAAGCAGCCGGCCGTACCGGTCGAGCCGCGGGAACTGACCTGGGGCCGGGACGTCGCCGGCCTCGCGGACCTGCGCGACCTGCTCGGGCGGCCCGGCACCGGCCCGGTGCGCCTCGCCGGCGTCCCGAACCGCCGCGTTGCACAGGAGGCCGGGCTGGCCCGGGCCGTGCGGAACGGGGACGGCACGCCGGCCGGGCTGCTGGAGCGACTGCACGGCCCGGCCGACGGCGGCCTGCCCGACCCGGAGGACTTCCACACCCTCGGCGAGGACCTCGGCCGCCGGGTGGACCTCACCTGGTCGGCCGGCGCGCCCGACACCCTCGACGTGCTCCTCACCGACGGACCGGCGGACGCCCCCGTCGAGGCCTACCGGCCGTCGCGGCCCTCCGGCACCGCACTCTCCTCGCTCACCAATCGCCCGACCGGCAGCCGCACCAGCGGCGCCCTCGTCGGCGAACTCCGCGACCGGCTGCGCGAGCGCCTGCCCGACTACCTCGTGCCCTCCGCCTTCGTGGTCCTGGACGCGCTGCCGCTCACCGTCAGCGGCAAGCTCGACCGCCGCGCCCTTCCCGCCCCCGACCTGGGGACCGCCTTCGGCGGGCGGGCGCCGCGCACCCCGCAGGAGCAGCTGCTCGCCGAACTCTTCGCCGACCTGCTCGGGCTGCCCAGGGTGGGCGTCGAGGACAGCTTCTTCGACCTCGGCGGACACTCGCTCCTGGCGACCCGCCTGGCCTCCCGGATCCGGGCGGTCCTCGGTGCCGAGGTGGAGGTCCGCACGCTGTTCGAGCACCCGACCGTGGCCGCCCTGGCAGCCCGCCTCGACGGCTCCGTCACCGAACGGCCCGCTCTGACCGCCCGTCCACGCCCCGGACGGATCCCGCTCTCCCACGCCCAGCGCCGCCTCTGGTTCCTGCACCGCATGGACGGACCGAGCGCCACCTACAACATGCCGCTCGCGCTGCGCCTGGACGGCCCGCTCGACCGGTCGGCGCTGCGGGCCGCCCTGGCGGACGTGACCGCCCGGCACGAGAGCCTGCGGACCGTCCTGCGCGAGGCGGACGGGCTGCCGTACCAGCTCGTGCTGGGGGCGGCGGAGGCGTGCCCGGAGCTCCCGGTCGTCGAGCTCGACGAGACCGGTCTGCCCGGGCGGCTCGCGCGGGGCGCCCAGCGCGGCTTCGACCTGGCCGCCGAACCGCCGATCCGGGCGGAGCTGTACGCGCTCGCCCCCGAGCGGCACGTGCTGCTCGTCGTCGTCCACCACATCGCCGGCGACGGCTGGTCGATGGGCCCGCTCTCCCGGGACCTCGCCGCGGCCTACGCGGCGCGCTGCCGGGGTGAGGAGCCGCAGTGGTCCCCGTTGCCGGTCCAGTACGCCGACTACACCCTGTGGCAGCGCGACCTGCTCGGCGAGGCCGCCGACCGGGACAGCCTGTTCACCCGGCAACTCGACTACTGGAAGACGGAGTTGGCCGGACTGCCGGACCAGGTCCGGCTGCCCGCCGACCGGCCCCGGCCGGCCGAGGCCTCCCAGCGGGGCGGCCGGGTCGACGTCCGGCTCGACGCCGACCTGCACCGGGAGCTGCGGGACCTGGCCACCGCACAGGGCGCCAGCATGTTCATGGTGCTCCAGGCGGGCCTCGCCGCCCTGCTGACCCGGCTCGGCGCCGGCACCGACATCCCGATCGGCAGCCCGATCGCCGGGCGGACCGACCAGGCGCTGGACGACCTCGTCGGGTTCTTCGTCAACACCCTGGTGCTGCGCACCGACACCGGCGGCGACCCCGGCTTCGCCGAACTGGTCGGCCGGGTCCGGCAGAAGGCCCTGGCCGCGTACGCTCACCAGGACGTGCCGTTCGAGTACCTGGTGGAGGCCGTCAACCCCACCCGGTCCCTGGCCCACCACCCGCTGTTCCAGGTCATGCTCGCCCTGCAGAACGCGCCGGTCGGCGAGTTCACCCTGCCCGGCCTGGCGACCTCCTACCTGGAGGCCCCGACCGACACCGCGCGGGTCGACCTGACCGTCAGCCTGGCCGAGCGGTACGGCCCGGACGGCAGCCCGGCGGGCGTGCTCGGCGTGGTCGAGTACGCCACCGACCTGTTCGACCCGGGGACCGTGGAGCGGCTCGTCGCCCGCTGGACGCGGCTGCTGCGCGCGGCCGTCGCCGAGCCGGAGCAGCCGATCGGCCGGCTCGACCTGCTGTCCGGGGACGAGCGCCACGACCTGCTCGTCGGGTTCAACCGGACCGCGGCCGGGCTGCCCGGGGCCGGCCTGCCGGAGCTCTTCGCCCGCCGGGTGGCGGCCACGCCGGACGCGGTCGCGGTCGTCGCCGGCGCGGGCGCGGGCGAACTGACCTACCGGGAGCTCGACCGGCGGGCCAACCGCCTGGCCCGGGCCCTGACCGGCCAGGGCGTGCGGCCGGAGACCCCGGTGGCGGTGCTGCTGGAACGCTCCGCGGAGCTGGTCGTCGCGATCCTGGCGATCGTCAAGGCGGGCGGGGCGTACGTCCCCCTCGACCCGCGGTTCCCGTCCTCCCGGATCGACCTGATCGTCCGGGAGACCGGCGCCGCGCTGGTCCTCACCGAGGACGTGCTGACCGCGCTGAGTCAGGCCGAGCCCGACGACTCGGACCTCGGGATCACGTGTGATCCACGGCAGCTGGCGTACGTCATGTACACCTCCGGCTCGACCGGCCGGCCGAAGGGCGTCGGGGTCACCCACCGCGACGTGGCGGCGCTCGCCCTCGCCCCGTGCTGGCGGGAGGGGGGCCACGACCGGGTGCTGCTGCACTCGCCGACGGCCTTCGACGCCTCGACCTACGAGCTTTGGGTGCCGCTGCTCGGCGGCGGCCGGGTCGTCGTCGCGCCGCCCGGCCGGCTCGACCTCGACCTGCTCGCCGCGGCGGTCGACGGGCACGGGGTGACCGGGCTGTGGCTGACCGCCGGACTGTTCCGGCTGGTGGCCGAGGAGCGGCCGGAGCTGCTCGCCGGGGTCCACGAGGTGTGGACCGGCGGTGACGTGGTGCCCCCGTCGGCCGTCGCCCGGGTCCTGGCGGCCTGCCCGGACATCGCCGTGGTCAACGGCTACGGCCCGACCGAGACCACGACCTTCGGCGCCCACCACCGGGTCCGCGCACTCCCCGCGCACGCCACGACCGTGCCGATCGGCCGGCCCATGGCGAACATGCGGGCGTACGTCCTCGACGCCGGACTGCAACCGGTGCCGTCCGGGGTGGCCGGCGAGCTGTATCTCGCCGGGGCGGGCGTGGCCCGCGGCTACCTGGGCCGGCCCGGCCTGACGGCCGAGCGGTTCGTCGCCTGCCCGTTCGAGGCGGGGGAGCGCATGTACCGGACGGGCGACCTGGTCCGCCGGCTCGCCGACGGCGCCCTGGAGTTCGTCGGCCGGGCCGACGACCAGGTCAAGCTGCGCGGCTTCCGGATCGAACCCGGCGAGGTCGAGGCCGTCCTCGCCGCCTGCCCCGGCGTCGCCCAGGCGGCCGTCCTCGTCCGCGAGGACCAGCCCGGCGACCAGCGCCTGGTCGCCTACCTGGTGCCCGCCGCCGAGGACGCGCCCGCACCGGACGAGCTCGCCCGTCGGCTCGGCCGCGAACTGCCCGAGTACATGGTGCCGTCGGCGTTCGTCACCCTGGAACGGCTGCCGCTGACCGTCAACGGCAAACTGGACCGGGCCGCCCTGCCCGCGCCCGCGTACGACACGACGGGCACCGGCCGCGGCCCCCGCACCCCGCAGGAACAGCTGCTGTGCGAGCTGTTCGCCGAGATCCTCGGCCGGGAGCAGATCCACCTCGACGACGACTTCTTCGACCTGGGCGGGCACTCGCTGCTGGCCGCCCGGCTGGTCTCCCGCGTCCGCGAGACGCTGGGCGTCCAGGTGGGCCTGCGCACCCTGTTCGAGGCGCCGACGGTGGCGGGTCTGACGGAACGCCTGGCCATCAGCGACCCCGAGGAGGCCTTCGACGGGCTGCTGCCGCTGCGCCCGACGGGCAGTCTGCCGCCGCTGTTCTGCGTCCACCCCGGAGGCGGCATCAGCTGGTCGTACTCCGGGCTGCTCAACCACATCGGCCCGGACCGCCCGGTCTACGCCCTCCAGGCCCGCGGCCTCGCGCGCCCGGAGGCCCTGCCCGGGTCGTACGAGGAGATGGCGGCCGACTACGCCGACCAGATCCGCAAGGTCCAGCCCGAGGGCCCGTACCACCTGCTCGGCTGGTCCGCCGGCGGGCTCATCGCCCACGCGATCGCCTGCGAGTTCCAGGCCAGGGGGGAGCGGACCGGCCTGCTGGCGGTCCTCGACGCCTACCCGGTGCAGGACATCTCCTTCGACGAGGTGCCGGTGCCCGCCGAGCGGGACATCCTCGTCGGCATCATGGACGTCGACCCGGAGGAACTGGGCGACGGGCCGCTGACCTACGCCGAGGTCGCCGAGATCCTCGGCCGGCGCGGCAGCGCCCTGGCCTGCCTGGACGAGCGGCGGATCGGCGCCGTCGTCGAGATCATGATCAACAACGCCAAGCTGGCCATCGCCCACGCGCCCGGCCGCTTCGACGGTGACCTGCTGCTGTTCAACTCCACGATCGACCGGACGGAGGACTCGGCCGGCCCCGGGATCTGGCAGCGCTACATCGCCGGGCGGATCGAGTCGCACGACATCACCACCCGCCACGACCGGATGACCCAACCCGGGTCGCTGGCCCAGATCGGCCCGGTCCTGGCCGCCCGCCTCGCCGGGGCCGCCGGCGACACCACCCCCCATCAGGAGGACTGACCCATGACCAACCCCTTCGACGACCAGGACGGCACCTTCCTCGTGCTCGTCAACCCGGAGAACCAGCACTCGCTCTGGCCGCAGTTCGCGGACGTCCCCGAGGGCTGGACCACCGTCCACGGCCCCGACACCCACGCGGCCTGCCTGGAGTACGTCGAGCGGTCCTGGACCGACATGCGGCCCCAGAGCCTCGTCGACGCCATGGGCGCCGCGGACGCCCAGCGGTAGCGCGGCCCGCAGTGAACCTGACCGAAACCACGGAGGAGGCCCGCCTCGCGGCGGGCCCCGCCGGGCCGTCCGACGACCTCGCCGCGGCGCTGCTCACGCCCGAGGCCCGCCGGGACCCGTACCCGTTCTACGCCCGCATGCGGCGCGAGAGCCCGGTCCACCGCAGCGCCCAGGGCATCTGGTACCTCACCCGGTACGCCGACGTCGAGGCGGCCCTGGGCGACGTGCGGCTGTCCAACGACCGCGACCGGATGACCAGCGCCTTCGGCGCGCAGGGCGGCAACCTCAAGGCCCTCAGCCGGCTCACCGACCGGCTCGGCCGGGTGATGACCAACACCGACCCGCCGGACCACGCCCGCCTGCGCAAGCTGGCCAACCGGGCGTTCACCGCCCGGCGTGTCGAGGCGCTGCGCGACGGCATCCAGCGGATCGTCGACCGGCTGGTCGACGAGGCGGTCGCGGCCGGTCCGGCCATGGACCTGGTCGAGGCGGTCGCCTCCCCCCTGCCGCTCTCCGTCGTCTGCGAGCTGTTCGGCATCCCGCCCGAGGACCGGCCCCAGGTCAAGGCCTGGTTCCGCCGCTTCGGACGGCTGACCGAGGACATCGGCAAGACCGAGGCGGCGATCGACCAGTACGAGGAGTACCTCGCCCGGCTCGTCCGGCGCCGCCGGGCCGACCCGGGCGAGGACCTGATCAGCGCCCTGGTCGCGACCCAGGCGCAGGACGACCGGCTCACCGACGCGGAGCTGCTCTCGACCTGCTTCGTCCTCATCACCGCGGGCGACGAGACCACCACCCACCTGGTCGGCAACGGCATGCTCGCCCTGCTGCGCCACCCCGACCAGCTGGCCCGGCTGCGCGCGGACCCGGCGCTGATCCGCACCGCCGTCGAGGAACTGGCCCGCTACGACACGCCGACCCAGGCGATCGTCCGGGTCGTCGCCGAGGACGTCGGGATCGGTGGGCGGACGCTGCGCGAGGGCGAACTGGTCTACCTCTTCCTCGCCGCGACCAACCGCGACCCCGAGCGCTTCGAGGACCCCGACCGGCTCGACCTGTCCCGCCCCGGCAACCGGCACCTGAGCTTCGGCAACGGCCCGCACTTCTGCCTCGGCGGCCCGCTGGCCAAGCTCCAGGCCGAGGTGGCCATCGGCACGCTGGTCCGCCGGCTCCCGGACCTGCGGCTGGCCGACGGGGCGGCGCTCGACTGGCGGCCCAACCCGCTGCAGCGGCGGCTCTGCGCCCTCCCGCTCACCTACTGACGACTGAACGACGACGAAGGAGAACTGACCATGGCCCGAGAGTTCGAGGTGCGCCGGGAGCAGGACCTGCCCGCCACCCCCGAGCAGGTCTGGCACGCGGTCGCCACCGGCGCCGGAAACCTCGGCTGGCTGTACACCATGGAGATCGAGCCGCACGTCGGCGGCAGGGTCTCCCGCGGTGACGGCACGGTGAAGGTTTGGGAGCCGCCGCAACACTTCGCCATCCGGGTAGCCATGGACAACGGGTTCTCCAACACGCTCACCTACCTGATCGACCCGGTGGACGGCGCGACGAGCCACCTGCGGATGGGAATCCACTGGGTCCACGAGGGCGTCTGGGACGAGACCTGGGACGTCAAGGCGGACGCGGCCGAGAAGCACGTCGACTTCTACCAGCACGGCCTGGCCGAGTACCTGCGGCACTTCGCCGGCCGCCCCGCCGTCTACGTCAAGGCCCAGCGCCCCGAAACCACCGCCGACCCCGCCGACTTCACCGCCCTGCTCCGACGCCTCGGCGTCCCGGACGACGCGGCCGTCGGCGATCGGTTCACGCTCCACGTCCCCGGTCCGGACGGCGGCCCGGAGGAGGTGGTCGTCGACTGGCTCGACGCCGACTTCATCGGCCTGCGCGGCCCGGACGCGCTCTACCGGTTCTTCAACGGCAGCACCTGGAACTGGCCGGTCTGGCTGGGCCACCACCTGTTCGCCGAGGACGCCGACGAGCAGTCGGCCACCAAGGCGTGGAACGCCTGGCTCAACGACACCCAAGCCTAGGACCTCCGATGGAAACCTCCGTGGAAACACTGCTCTACGCCGCCGAACTCGTCGAGGAGAACGGCAGCTACACCCTCGTCGTCCAGGACGTGAGGCGGGACACCGTCCAGACCACCCCGGTCCCCAAGGCCATGGTGGACAAGCTCCCGACCTTCCTCCTCGCGCTCAGCGCCAAGCTCGGCTCCGCACCGTCGCGCAGCCGCTGGTAGACCCACGCGTCCCCGCGAGGCCGGTGCCGTCCGGAGGCTTCCCGGACGGCACCGGCCTCGTGCCGTACCCGGCCGTACCCCGCCGCACCCGACCCCGGCCGATCGCGGCCGTCGTGGGGCGTCAGGTGACGTGCAGGGTGAGCTCCGCGGTGTGCAGTCGCCCGGCCGTCTGGAACTGCAGGAAGACCCTCCAGTCCCCGGCCGAGCCGAGCATCGCGTAGAGGGTCAGCTCCGGCCCGCCGTGGTCGCCGTCGGTCCCTCCCGTCGGGTGCACGTGGGCCAGGGCCTGGTCGCCCTCGTGGAAGGCGGTCAGGTGGGCGTAGCTGTCCAGGTACGGCTGGAGGTTGGTGACCGGCCGGCCGTCCTGGGCGACGGTGACGGTGAGCAGGAGGGCGCCGGCCCTCGGTTCGCTCCGGAGGGCGACGGTGTAGCCGTCGACGGTGGTGCTGCCGGCCGGAGCGGGCAGCGGCACCGGGGCGGAGGCCTCGCCGGCCACCTGCACGACGCGGCTGAGCACGATCTCGCTGCCCCTGCGGGCGTTGTTCCCCGGCACGAACGAGGCGTACATCCGCCAGGTCCCCGGGGCGAGGGCGGTCAGGTCCGCGGTCCAGGTGCCGTCGGCGGCCATCACCGGGTGCAGGTGCTGGAAGCCGGTGAGATCGGCGCGGATCGCGTAGAAGTGCAGCTTCCTGGTCTGGTGCACGGCGAAGTCGGTGACCGGGCGGCCGTCCGGTCCGGTGATGGTGAACGGGTAGGCCGCCGCGCGCCCGGCGGGCAGCTCGGCGGTCGCGGCGTCCAGGCGGTAGCCGTCCCGTTCGGCGGCCAGGCCGTCGGCCGCCGGTCCCGTGCCGGGCGTGCCCGCCGTGTCCGGGGCCGTCGTGCCGGTCGCCGCGACGGGTGGTGCGGCCATCGCGCCGTGGTCCATGCCGGGCATGCCGGGCATGCCGTCGTGTGCGTCGTGCCCGCCGCGCGCGGAGGAGGCGCACGCGACGAGCCCGGCGACCAGCAGCAGCGGCACGCAGGACGCCAGGGCCCAGCGGCGGGAGAGCGAACGAGGATCAACGGACATCGACAGGTCTTTCCCGTGGGAGCACGCCGGAGAGGGCGCGTGGACGATCGGATACGCGCGGCCGGACCGGTCGTCCTCCCCTCTCGCTCCGCGGACCGTGCCGGGCGGGGGCGCCCGTCCGGCGACACCGTGAACGCCGGGAGGAATCCGCCCCCACCACACGGGAGACCCGCGCCGAGCGGCCCGATAACCGAAACCCGGCAGCCCAGCCCAGCCCAGCCCGGCCCGGGGCCGTGGCCCTTCCGGCCCCGCAGGCGGTGTCCCGGCCGGGCACCGGACATGCTCGACCCCGCCGGGTCCGCGCCAGCGGGGTCGAGTCGTGTCCGGTACCGGGCCCGGCGCCGAGGGCACCCGGGCGGGTGGTGTCGGGCCGCGGTCGGCGCACGGTCCCGAGGTCAGCCTGCGGTCCCGCGGTCCGCGCCGGGCGCGGCGTGCGGAGCGGCGCGGCCCGGGTCACCCTCGGGCGGAGCGGTGCGGGCCGAAGCCGGCCGGGCCTGGGCGGAGCCCGACGCTGCCGTCCGGGCCGGGAGCGGTGCGGCCGGACGGGTGTCGCCGGCCGGCCGGCCGGTGACCGGGGCGGGGGCCGGTGCCGGCACGCGGGCGGGCAGTGCGAGGCGGGCGCCGACCGCGCCGAGCAGGCAGACGCCCGCGCCGACCAGGCAGGCGAGGTGGAAGGCGTCCATGAACGAGGTCTGGACGGCGGCCAGCAGGTCGCCGCGCCCGAGGGTCGTCGCGGTGCCGAGCGCGGAGGCGACCGAGCCCTCGGCGGCGTCGGCCGTGCGCGGCGGCAGGCCCGCGAAGGAGCTGGTGGCGAGCCGGGCCGCGTAGAGGGAGGTGAAGACGGAGCCCAGGACGGCGACGCCGAGCGTGCCGCCCGCCTCACGGGTGGCGTCGTTGACCGCCGAGCCGACACCGGCCTTGGCCGGCGGCAGCACGCTCAGGATCGACTCGGTGGCCGGGGCGGTGGTGAGCCCGAGGCCGAGGCCCAGCAGCACCATCTGGCAGACGACCTGCGGGTACGGGGTGAAGGCGGACGAGGCCGCGATCCACGCGAACGAGGTGCCGAGCAGCACGAGCCCGGCGGTGACCACAGCGCGCGTGCCGATCCTGGTCGCCAGGGCGACACCGCCGAGCGAGCCGAGTGCGATGGTCACCGCGACCGGCAGGATGCGCACACCCGTGGAGAGCGCGCCGTAGCCGCGGATGAACTGGAAGTACTGGGTCACCAGGAAGATGAAGCCGAAGAGGGCGAAGAAGGCGAGGGTCACCGACCCGCTGGCGGCCGAGAACGCCGGCGTGCGGAAGAGCGTCAGGTCGATCATCGGATGGGCCCGGCCCCGCTCGACGAGGACGAACGCCGCGGTGAGCGCGACGGCTGCGGCGAAGCCCGCCACGGTGGCCGGGGCGCCCCAGCCGCGGTTGGGGGCCTCGATGATCGTGTAGACCAGGACGCCGACGGCCGCCGAGGAGCTGACCAGCCCGGGCAGGTCCAGGCGCGCCGAGGCCGGGCTGCTCGACTCCGGCACCCAGGCCCAGGCCGCCACCAGGGCGATCAGGGTCACCGGAACGAGGGCCAGGAAGACCGAGGGCCAGCCGAAGTGCGCCAGCAGCAGGCCGCCGGCCACCGGGCCCACCGCGACGCCCAGGCCCGTCACGGCGCCCCACACCCCGATCGCCTTCGCGCGGGAGCGGCGCTCGGGGAAGGTGTTGCTGATGACCGAGAGGGTGGTCGGGAAGATGGCCGCCGCGCACGCTCCCATCGCGAAGCGCACCGCCACCAGCGCGCCGGGCGATCCGACCGCGCTGCCCAGCGCGCTGGTGGCGGCGAAGCCGGCGAGCCCGAACAGCAGGGCGGGCCGGCGGCCGAACCGGTCGCCGAGCGAGCCCGCCGTCAGGACCAGTGCGGCGAAGGCCAGGTTGTAGCCGTCGACGACCCACTGCAGGTCACGGGTGGTGGCGTCCAGCTGCCGGCTCAGTTCGGGCAGTGCGACGTTGACGATCGTCGTGTCCAGATTGATCGCGAACGCGGCCAGACAGACCGTGGCCAGGACGAGAAGGCGTCGGTGGGGGGAGAGGGCGGTCATGGCACACACTCCATTCGCCAGGAATGTTGACAGCGGTAACATGCGCTGATTGACACGTTTCCAGCCAAAGTGGACACTGTCAACACATGGTCTGAAACGGGGTGGAACCTTGGAGAATCGGACATATCACCACGGCAATCTCCGCGAGGCCCTGGTCACCGCCGGCGTCGCCCTCGCCCGCGGGGGCGGACCCGACGCCGTGGTCCTGCGCGCCGCCGGACGAGAGGCCGGCGTCTCCCACAACGCCGCCTACCGCCACTTCGCCAGCCACGAGGACCTCCTCGCCGCCGTGGCCGCCCGCTGCATGGACCGACTCGGCCGGCTCATGATCCAGCGCACCGCCGACGTCGCCCCCGCCGAACCCGAGCCCCTCGCCTGGGCGAGACTCGAAGCCGTCGGCCGTGCCTACATCGACTTCGCCCTCACCGAACACGGCTGGTTCCGTACCGCCTTCTGCGGCGCCACCCCCGACCCCGGCCACCACTCCGGGGTGCGCACCGAACCCGGGACCGACCCGTACCTGCTGCTCTCCGCCCGCCTCGACGAACTCGTCGACACCGGCGCCCTGCCGCCCGAGCGGCGCCCCGGCGCGGAGTACGGCGCCTGGTCCGCCGTCCACGGCCTCGCCCACCTCCTCACCGACGGCCCCCTGCACGACCTGCCCCCCGACGAGGTCCGGCGCGCCGTCGACACCGTCCTCGCCACCATCGCCCGCGGCCTGTGACCTTCACCGGACGCGAACCGCCGTCCGGGAGGCAGCGGGGCACGGCCGACGAGCCGGCCGGCGTCCTGGGCGGTGTCCCGTCTGACGATCCGTCCGACGCGCCTTCGTTCCGCCGGCCGCGCCCGGGCGGAAACCGGGGTGCGGGCCGCGGCGCCGACCTGGTCCGCCCGGACGGGGACGGCGTCACGGTCGGCTCCCACCGCGCGGGCGCGCGCCTGGCGCTGTGACGCGGCTGACGCCGTGACAGCGGGCTTACGGCGGACCGCCGTCCGCCCCCGGCGGCCCGAGCGGCCCGTGCCGCGCCGCCGCCGCGGCGGCGCGGGAAAACCGCTTTCCCGCGGTCCGAGCAGGGTGATAGACATCCGGGGTGCAGAACACTCTCGACTTCTCCGACCTCCTGCGGCTGATCGACGAACGGTCGACCGCGTTCCGGGCCGCGGTCGCCTCCGCGCCCGACCTCGACGCGCCGGTGCCGACCTGCCCCGAGTGGACGCTGTTCGATCTGGCGCAGCACCTGGGCGGTGGCGACCGCTTCTGGGCCGCCATCGTCAGTGCGGGCCCCGCCGACGCCCCGCCGGCCGAGGCCGCCGCCGAGCGGGCCGCCCTGACCCCGCCGCGGGAGCGCGAGGCCCTGGTGGCCTGGCTGGAGGAGTCGACGCAGCTGCTGCTGGGCGTGCTGCGGGAGGCGGGCCCGGACGCCGGCTGCTGGGCGTGGTGGAGTGGCCTGCAGACGCCGCGGACCTCCGGTGGTGTCGCCCGGCACCGGGTCCAGGAGAGCGCGGTGCACACCTACGACGCCCAGCTCGCCGCGGGCGCCCCGCAGCCGCTGCCGGCCGAGGTGGCCGTCGACGGTGTCGAGGAGTTCCTGTTCACCTGTGTCGCGACGCTCAGCGCCTGGCCGCACAAGCCCACCGCCTTCGACTTCCACGCCGCCGAGGGGCGCTCCTGGCGCCTCACGGTCGACGGCGACGGCGCCCGGACGGTCCGTCTGCCCGCCGCCGGCGGTGGCGAGGGCCTGGACGCACCCGGCATTTCCCTCCACGCCACGGCTGGTGAGCTGGTGCTCTTCCTCTACAACCGCGTCCCGGCGGACTCCCTGCGGATCGACGGCGACGCCGGGCTGAACGACCTGCTCCGCGACTGGGAGCCGGAGGAGTAGGACGTCACGGGGTGCGGGCTGCGGCGCCCGGGCCGGGGTGGGCACGACGGCCCGTGTCCGCCCGGCCCGCCGCAACACCGGCAGCGCCCTCAGGCCCGCGCGAGCGGACATGAGGGCGCGTCAGGCGGAAAGCCGGGCTCAGCCGCCGGGCAGCGGCCGGACGGTCAGGATCTGCTCGGCGTGGCCCACCGGGCCGTCGAGGTCGTGCAGGACGGAGCTGGTGCGGCCGTGGCCGGCCGGTCCGAAGCTGACCGTGGTGTCCAGGCCGGTCCACGGGCCCCGGGGCTGCCGGTGGAGGTGGACGGTCAGGTCGAGGTTGGGGAACATCCACGCGGTGGGCTGCTGCTGCGCGGCTATGCCGTTGGCGGTGTCCACCAGGGCGAGGTAGGACGCGAGCGGGCTGCTCGGCTCGCCGGCGACCAGGGACATCCGGCTGGAGACCCAGGCGAGGGAGCGGCCCGGCCGGGCCGCACTCCGTCGCACCTCGATGGAGGAGACGTAGCCGCCGTCCCACTGCTCGCCCATGTTCCACGGGGTGACGGCCTCGGGAGGGGCGACCCGCTCGTGGGGGCTGTCGGCGACCGCGCCGGTGTCGGCCACGGCGAGCAGCCAGGCCCGGGCCCGGACCACCGCGCGGTCGGCGATGAGGACGACGGCCTCCAGCAGTTCGATGGTGCGGCCCGGCCGCACGCTCTCCACCCTGATCTCGCACTCGTCGAGGGCGATCGGCCCGAGGATGTCGTAGCTGATCCGCGCCAGGGCCAGCCCGTCGTCCGCGCGCGCGGCGCGGAAGCGGTCGATCGCGTGGGCGACGAGGCCCGCCAGCGGGCTGAAGTGCTGTTCGTCGGTGTTCCAGGCGCCCCCCGCGTGGGCCGTGGGCTTGTAGCGGTGCTCGTCCGTCCGCTGGTAGTAGCTGTCGGGCGCGACGGTGCCGGTGGTCACGGGACGGTTCTCCTCGGGGGGATCGCAGGGCGCGGGACACGACGGGTCGTTCGATCTTGCGGGTGCCCGCGCCGAGGATCGTAGGGGGCCGAACGGCCCGGGAGCCGAAAGGGTGAGGGATGCCACACCGCACCGAGGCGCCGGCCCTCTCCGCCGTCCGCGCGACCGGCTCCGTGACGCCCGGCGGCCCGACCGCGGGTCACCCCATACCGACCCCGTAGCGACCCCGTACCGACCCCGTACCGACCCCGGGGCGATCCGCGCGGAGCCGCTCAGCCGCGATCCGCACCCAGGGCCGAGTGGGTGGCCCGGTAGCGGCTGGGCGGGGTGCCGCGGTGGCGGGCGAACGCGCGGGAGAAGGCGAACTCGGAGGTGTAGCCCACGCTGTTGGCGATGCGGGTGACGGAGTCCTTGGTGTCCCGGAGTCTTCGTGCGGCGATCTCCAGGCGCCAGCGTGTGAGGTAGGCCAGCGGGGGCTCGCCGACGAGGCGGGTGAAGCGGCGGGACAGGGTGGCCCGGGAAACGCCGACCTCGCGGGCCAGGGCGTCCACGGTCCACGCCCGCCCGGGTCCTTCGTGGATGAGGGAGATCGCGGCGGCGACCTCGGCGTCGCGCAGGGCCGCCCACCAGCCGGCGCCGCGGTCCGGGGCGTCCCGGGAGGCCTCCCACTGACGCAGGACGTGGACGAAGAGGACGTCGACCAGCCGGTCGGTGATGGTCTGTGAGCCCGGAGCCGGGTCGGCGAGTTCGGCGGTCAGCATGCGCAGCGTCTCGGTGAGGTCGTGCCGGCGCGCCGAGGGGTCGTCGCGCAGCAGCAGCACCGGCGGCAGGGACAGCAGCGGGTGGGAGGCGTGGGTGTCGAAGCGGTAGCCGCCGCAGACGAGGCGGGTCCGGGGCCCGGGCCCGGGGAAGTCGATCGGTGTGCCCGGTCCGCTGCGCTGCGCCCGGGTGACGTCCTCGAACCGGACCGTCGGTCCCGTCGGGTCGCCGGCCATCTCGTGGCCGGTGCCGGCCGGGAGCAGGACGAGGTCACCTGCCGTCAGGGGGAGCGGGGCGGCGCCCGGCAGACGCAGCCAGCAACTGCCCCGGGAGACGTGGTGGAACACGGCCGAGGGCAGGCGCGGGAACTCGATCCCCCACGGCCCGGCGGCATGCACCCTGGCGGTGACGGTGCCGCCGATCTTCGTGGCGGACAGCACATCGGCGAGGACATCCATACCCGCACACTACCCGTGGTGAGACGAACGGACAGGAATCCGCCTCGGACAGGCATGGAGAGGCTCAACGGGCGGACCTAGTATCACCTTCATGGCACACACCACAGTCGTTCCGGTACCGGTCATGGGCAAACACAACGTCAACGCCTTCCTGCTGCTGGGCCGTAGGGCCGTCCTGGTCGACACCGGCATCCCGGGCAGCGGTGCGAAGATCCTGGCGCGGATCGCCGAGCACGGCATC
Source organism: Kitasatospora sp. RG8 (assembly GCF_017813315.1). Lineage (NCBI taxonomy): Bacteria > Bacillati > Actinomycetota > Actinomycetes > Kitasatosporales > Streptomycetaceae > Kitasatospora > Kitasatospora sp. RG8. The sequence continues at coordinate 67,924 of NZ_JAGIYX010000015.1, read as the reverse complement.
GGGCCCGGCGACGTCTCGGCGATCGTCATCACCCACGCCCACATCGACCACTTCGGATCCGCCGCGGAACTGCGCCGGGCCACCGGGGCCCCGGTGATCGCGCACATCGCGGACATCGGGCCCTACACGACCGGCCGGATCCGGGAACCGTACCTTCCCACCGGGCGGTTCGGCCGTTTCCTGGACCGGCTGGACGCCTTCCACGAGCACGCCGAACCCTTCCGGCCGGACCTGCTGGTCGACGGGCCCACGACGTTGTCCGAGCACGGCGTCGACGCCCGGATCATGCCCACCCCGGGGCACACCGCCGGGTCGATGTCGGTGCTGACCGACGAGGGCGAGCTCGTCGCGGGCGACCTGGTCGCCACCTCGTTCCTCGGTACGGCCCACCGCAGGCCGGCCAACCCGCCGTTCCACGACGACCCGGTCGGCAACCTGGCCAGCCTGCGGGCCATGCTCGCGCTGAAGCCGACCACCCTGCACGTCGGCCACGGCGGGCCGCTGGACCCGGCGCGGGTGGAGCGCTGGGCGGCCCGGGAACAGCACCGGCTGGACGGGCTCGCCGCCCGGGGCCGGCTGCGCACCCGGGCGGAAGCGGCTCCTCGGTGACCGGTCGACCGGCCGGCGTCCGACAGCGCTCGTGCCGCGACCGGCCGGCCGAGGTGTTCCCGATGCCGGCGCCGACCCTGCGCGGAGACGGAGTTCGAGCGGATCGAGACCGGGGTGGCGGGAGTGCGCCCGGGGCGTGACGCCGGCCTGCTCCGTGTGGAGCCCACGAGTGGTGGGCGTCTCCCCGTCGACGCACGCTGGCCGTGCAGTGCCCGCACGAACCACGCGGCGGGCAGAACCGCGCAGTGCCGTCTCCCTGCGCGGACGTGAGAGAGACGAGATCACATGAGGGATCAGGGCATCAGTCCGGGCTGCCTGCCGTCCGTTCGCGGGATCGGCAGGTCCGGACGAAGACGGGTGGGGCACCGGTCCGCGCGGCGGCGCCCCGGTGGTTCGCGCACCGGGGTGGCGCTCGCCGCGGCCGGCCTGGCCTTCCTGGGCGCGGTCGGCCCGACGCCGAGCAGCGCGGTGTCACCGCCCGTCCGTGAGCCCCTGTCAGAGGCTCCGGCGCGGTTCGTGCCCGGCCCCTGCCCCGAGACGCCCGAGCCGGTCCCCGGGCGGTGCGGGTTCCTGGAGGTGCCCGAGAGCCGCGAGCCGCACGAACCCGGCGGGCGGGGCGGGCGGACGATCCGGCTGGCCGTGGCGGTCGTTCCGGCGGTGTCGGCGACGCCGGCCGCGGAGCCGGTGGTGTTCATGGAGGGGGGTCCCGGCGGCGACGCGTTCGGGAGCATTCCCTTCCTGGTCGCCTCCGGTGTCAACCGCGACCACGAACTGATCGTCATGGCGCAGCGGGGGACGCTCCACTCCCGGCCGAGCCTCGCCTGCCCGGAGATCGACCGGTTCAACGCGACCGCCGTGGGGCTGCGGTACGACGCGCCGTCGACCGGTCGGCTCCTGGTGCGCGCGGCCCGGGAGTGCCGTGACCGGCTGACGGCCGACGGGGTCGAGCTGAGCGCCTACAACACCACCGAGAACGCCGCCGACTTCGCCGACCTGCGCAGGGCGCTGGGCATCGGGCGGTGGAACGTCTACGGGTACTCCTACGGCACCGAACTGGCCCTCACCTACCTGCGCCTGCACCCCGAGGGGGTCCGCTCGGTGGCGATCGACTCGGTCGTACCCCCGCAGATCGTGAGCCTGCCATGGACCTGGGACAGCGCCCGGGAGGGGATCGGTGCGATCTTCGCGGCGTGCGCGGCCCAGCCCCGGTGCAAGGACCGCTACCCGGACCTCCCGCGCACGCTGACGGAGCAGGTCCGGCGGCTGGAGGCGCACCCCCTCACGGTGAGCGCGCAGCCCCCGGGGGGAGGCGCCCCGGTGAAGGTCGTCCTCGACGGGGGCGCGCTGGTGAACCTGCTGGTCGCCAACGCCGTCAAGGCCGTTGACGTCCCCGCGGCGCTCGACGAACTCGCGCACGGGAACCCGGAGCGCTTCGCCCGCGCCCGGGCCGCCGGCGCGACGCCCGTCATCGGCGAGGTCGCCCACGGTCTGACGCAGTCGGTGGCCTGCAGCGAATGGGTGCCGGGCTACTCGGAGGCCGACCTGCTCCAGGCGGGGCGCCGGGCCTTCCCCGGATGGCCGGACACGGTCCTGGCCCAGGCTCCGCAGCTGCCCTTCGAGCACGACGTCTGCCGCGCCTGGAACGTCCCGGACCGCACCGCCGTCCAGCGGGTGGCCACCCGCAGCAACGTGCCGGCGCTCGTCGTCTCCGGAACCTTCGACGCGAAGACCGGGGCGGGCTGGGGCCCGTACACGGCCCGGACGCTGTCCCGCTCGACCACCGTGCTGATCCCGGGAATCGGCCACTTCGTCGTGCCCCAGTCGCCCTGCGCGCAGAGCGTCCTGGCCTCCTTCCTCGCACGCCCGACCGCGCCCGACACCGCCTGCGTGGCGGGGCTGGAGCCCCAACCGTTCACCATCACCCCTGAGCCGGAGACCGCATGATGCCCGTCCGCCCGCCCCACCGCCGCCGCACCGTACGACGGCTCCGGACCACGCTGGCCGGGGCCGCGGCCGGTGTCCTCCTCGCCGGCCTCGCCGCCCTGCCTGCCCTGCCCGCCCAGGCCGCCCAGGCCGGGGACGGCGCCGAGGAGCCGCTCGGCACGGTCGCCAGGACGGCGGGCCACGCCCGGTTCGAGCCGGGCCCCTGCCCGCGGACGGCGGACCCGACCCCCGAACTGGAGGGGACCCGCTGCGGAACGCTCACGGTGCCCGAGAACCGTTCCCACCCCAGGGGACGGAGGATCACCCTCGCGGTCGCGATCGTGCCGGCCACGCAGAAGCGGGCGCCCGACCCGATCGTGTGGTTCGCCGGCGGCCCCGGCGACGACGCCAACTCCGAGATCCGGTTGGCGGTCGCCGGCGGCCTGAACCACGACCGGGACGTGATCTTCATGTCCCAGCGGGGGACCTACTCGGCCGACCCGGCCCTCACCTGCCCGAACGTCGACCAGTTCAACGCGGACGCCCTCGGCCTCGTCTACGGTGCGCCGTCCACCGGGCGCCTGCACGTCGAGGCGACGCAGGTCTGCCGCGACCGGCTGGTGGGCCGCGGGGCCGACCTCGGCGCGTACAACAGCACCGAGAGCGCCGCCGACTACGCCGACCTGCGCGTCGCGCTCGGCATCCAGCGGTGGAACGTGTTCGGCATCTCCTACGGCACCGACCTGGCGCTCCTCTACATGCGCCTGCACCCGGAGGGCCTCCGGTCGGTCGGCATCGACGGCGTCCTGCCACCGTCCCTGGCCGGGGGAGCCGTGACCTGGAAAGCCGCACGGGAGGGCTTCGACGGCATCTTCAAGGCCTGCGCGGAGCAGCCCGCCTGCAACGACCGCTACCCGGACCTGAAGGCCACCTTCGAGCGCCTCGTCAGTGAGCTCGAAGCCCGGCCGGTCACCACCACCGTCACGGTCCCGGACCACCCGGACCCGGTGGAGGTCGTGCTGGACGGCGGAGTGCTGGTGAACTGGCTGACCTTCGCCAGCCACCTGGCGGCCGGCGTGCCCCGCTCCATCGACGAGCTGGCGCACGGCAACCCGCAGCGGATCGCCGAGCAGTGGGCGGGCGGGAAGCTCAGCCCGCAGGCCATGGGGAGATTGTCGTACGGGCTCTCCAACGGCGTCTTCTGCGGTGAGTGGACACCGTACGAGAGCGAGGCCGACGTTCTCGAGGCGGGGCGGCGCGCGTTCCCGTCGTTCCCCGAGTCGGTGCTGGTCAACGCACCGCTGCTCGCCTGGCTGCACGCGGACTGCCGCGCCTGGGACGTCCCCGCGGCACCGCGCTCGGTCCGGGACGTGACGCGCAGCGACATCCCGACGCTCGTCCTGTCGGGCGGTTTCGACTCCCAGACCGCACCGAGCAGCGGGCCGTACGCCGCCCGTACGCTGAGCCGGTCCACGGAGGTCACCGTCCCCTACGTCGCCCACGTGGTCTTCGCCGACTCGCCGTGCGCGCAGTCGATCACCCGCTCGTTCTTCGACACTCCGACCGCGCCGGACACGGAGTGCCTCGCGTGTCTCCAGCCGCCCGAGTTCGAGATCGGGGCCTGAAGCCGAGTGACCGGCCGGTCCGGGAGGAACACCTGCGCCGGAGGACTGCCGAAGACACCGGGTCCGGCCCCGCCGTGCGAACGGCGGGACCGGACCCGTGACGTGCCGCCGCCCGCGGTCCCGCCGCCGCCCGGGTGAACGGGCGGCGCGGCGGGCCGGACGGGGCCGGGGCCGGGCGGGTGCGGGGCCATGATCGCCGGGTTACCGGAGGCCCACATCGTCGGAGGCGGACATGCGGATCCTGCTCCTCGCCAGCGCGTTCAACAGCCTCAGCCAGCGGCTGTACGCCGAACTGCGCGAGCGGCGGCACCTCGTGGACGTCCAACTGGCGGGTGACGACGACGAGTTGCGGGCCTCGCTGGCCCGCCTGCAGCCGGACCTGCTGCTCGCCCCGATGCTCCGGACGGCGATCCCGCAGGATGTCTGGTCGGCGCTCACCTGCCTGATCGTCCATCCCGGCCCGCCGGGCGACCGCGGCCCCTCCTCCCTCGACCGGGCGATCCAGGACGGCCGGGCCGAGTGGGGCGTCACGGTGCTCCAGGCCGAGGCGGAGATGGACGCCGGGCCGGTCTGGGCGTGGGCGCCCTGCCGGCTGCCCGAGCGCGGCAAGAGCGACCTGTACCGCAACGAGGTCTCCGACGCGGCCGTCGCGGCCGCGCTGCTCGCCGTGGAGCGGGTCGCCTCGGGCTGCCACACGCCCCAGCCGCAGCACGGCCCCGGCTGGCGCCACCCGGTGCGCACCCGGCCCCTCCTGCGGCAGGAGGAGCGCCGGATCGACTGGGCCGGCGACTCCACCGGGACGGTGCTGCGCAGGCTCCGCGCGGCGGACTCCCAACCCGGGGTGCTCGACGCGCTGTGCGGCGGCGAGTGGTACCTGCACGGCGGGCACCGCGAGCCGGTGCTGCGCGGCCGTCCGGGCGAACTGCTCGCCACCCGCGCCGGCGCCGTGTGCCGCGCTACCCCGGACGGCGCAGTGTGGATCCCCGAACTCCGCCGCCGCCGTACGCCCGGCGGCCCCGCGACCTTCAAGCTTCCGGCCGTGACGGCGCTCGGCGCCCTGCTGCCGCCCGTCCCGGAGGTGCCGGTGCCGCTGATGCCGGGCGGGCGGGAGGGCGCCGCATGGTCGGACATCCGCTACCGCGAGGACGGCCCGGTGGGCTTCCTGCGCTTCTCGTTCCCGGGCGGGGCGATGTCCACCGACCACTGCCGGCGGTTGCTGGAGGCGTACCGCTTCGCCGCCGCCCGCCCGACCTCGGTGCTGGTGCTCGGCGGCGGCCGGGACTTCTTCTCCAACGGCATCCACCTCAACGTCATCGAGGCCGCACCCGACCAGGCCGCCGAGTCCTGGGCCAACATCACGGCGATGGACGACCTGGTCGCCGAGGTCCTCACCACCACCGACCGGCTGGTGGTCGCCGCCGTCGCGGGGAACGCGGCGGCCGGCGGGGTGATGCTGGCCCTGGCCGCTGACGAGGTGTGGTGCCGCCACGGCTCCGTCCTCAACCCGCACTACCGGCTGATGGGGCTGTACGGCTCGGAGTACTGGACGTACACCCTCCCGCGCCGGGTGGGCGCGGCGGAGGCCGAACGGCTGACGCGTCAGGCGCTGCCGGTGTCCGCGGCGGCCGCCGGGCGGATCGGCCTGGTCGACCGGGTGCTCGACTGCGGGCCGCAGGAGTTCGGGCCGAGTGCGGCCCGCCTGGCCGGGCTGCTCGCCGCCTCACCCGCCGCCCAGCGCCGGATCGCGGCGAAGAAGGCCGCCCGCGAGGCCGACGAGCGGGCCAAGCCGCTGGAGGCGTACCGCGAGGAGGAGCTCGCGGTGATGCACCGGCAGTTCTTCACCCCCGAATCGCCGTACCACGCGCTGCGGTCCGCGTTCGTGCGCAAGCGCCCTGCGCCCGCCGGGTCCGCCGCGCCGATGTGACCCGAACGGCCCCGCCCGCTTGCGGCGCCCGGGTGACCCCTTCGGCTTTCCGGACCGGCGTTCGATCCCAACCGTTGCTATGACTTGTCTTCGAGCCATTTCGTCCGGCTCCCATCCCCGAGGAGGCATCCTCATGGGTGCTGCAACAACCGACACCGACGTGGTGCACATTCTCTGGATCAACGCCGGCCTCAGCTGCGACGGCGACTCCGTCGCACTGACCGCCGCGATGCAGCCGAGCATCGAGGAGATCGTCACCGGCGCGCTGCCCGGCCTGCCGAAGGTCGCGGTGCACTGGCCGCTGATCGACTTCGAGTGCGGCCCGGTCCAGGGCGCGGACAACTTCGTCGAGTGGTTCTTCAAGGCCGACCGCGGCGAGGTCGAACCGTTCGTCCTGGTCGTCGAGGGGTCCATTCCCAACGAGAAGATCAAGAAGGAGGGCTACTGGTGCGGCTTCGGCGACGATCCGGCCACCGGCCAGCCCATCACCACCAGTGAGTGGCTGGACCGGCTCGCCCCCAAGGCGACCGCCGTGGTGGCGATCGGCACCTGCGCCACGTACGGCGGCATCCACGCGATGGCCGGCAACCCGACCGGCGCGATGGGCGTGCCGGACTACCTCGGCTGGGACTGGAAGTCCAAGGCCGGGCTGCCGATCGTCTGCGTGCCGGGCTGCCCGATCCAGCCCGACAACTTCGCCGAGACGCTCACCTACCTGCTGTACCAGCTGGCCGGGTCGGCGCCGATGATCCCGCTGGACGACAAGCTGCGACCCGCCTGGCTGTTCGGCGCCACCGTGCACGAGGGCTGCGACCGCGGCGGCTACTACGAGCAGGGCCAGTTCGCCACCGACTACGGCACGCCCGAGTGCCTGGTGCGGCTCGGCTGCTGGGGGCCGGTCGTCAAGTGCAACGTCGCCAAGCGCGGCTGGATCAACGGCGTCGGCGGCTGCCCGAACGTGGGCGGCATCTGCATCGCCTGCACCATGCCGGGCTTCCCGGACAAGTTCATGCCCTTCATGGACCCGCCGCCCGGCTCGCGGGTCTCCACCAGCGCCAGCACCGCGTACGGATCGCTGATCCGTCGGCTGCGCACGATCACCCAGAAGACCGTCGACAAGGAACCGAAGTGGCGCCGCACCGGCCGCCACCTGACCACGGGCTACCGCCCGCCCTGGTGACAGGCGAGGGCCGCACACCGACCGGTGTGCGGCCCCGTCGGCCTCCGCCCCGCTCGTAGACCTCGAAGACCCCTAGACCCCCTAGACAAGGACACGCAGACACGATGGCAACACCGACGACCAGGGCGGCCGGCGACGGCAGCGGCCTGACGGAGATGTCCTGGGACCCGATCACCCGGATCGTGGGCAGCCTCGGCATCCACACGAAGATCGACTTCAAGCAGAAGAGGGTCGCGGAGTGCTACAGCACCTCCTCGGTCTTCCGCGGCTACAGCGTCTTCATGCGCGGCAAGGACCCGCGCGACGCGCACTTCATCACCAGCCGGATCTGCGGGATCTGCGGCGACAACCACGCCACCTGTTCGGTCTACACCCAGAACATGGCGTACGGCGTGAAGCCCCCGCACCTGGGCGAGTGGATCATCAACCTCGGCGAGGCCGCGGAGTACATGTTCGACCACAACATCTTCCAGGAGAACCTGGTCGGGGTCGACTACTGCGAGAAGATGGTCCGCGAGACCAACCCGGGCGTCCTGGAACTGGCCGAGCGCACCGAGGCCCCGCACGCCGGCGACCACGGCTACAAGACGATCGCCGACATCATGCGCTCGCTCAACCCGATCGAGGGCGAGTTCTACCGCGAGGCGCTCCAGGTCAGCCGCTACACCCGGGAGATGTTCTGCCTGATGGAGGGCCGCCACGTGCACCCCTCCACGCTCTACCCGGGCGGCGTCGGCACGGTGGCGACGGTGCAGCTGTTCACCGACTACCTGACCCGGCTGATGCGCTACGTCGAGTTCATGAAGAAGGTCGTGCCGCTGCACGACGACCTCTTCGACTTCTTCTACCAGGCCCTCCCCGGCTACGAGGAGGTCGGCCGCCGGCGGGTCCTGCTCGGCTGCTGGGGCAGCCTCAACGACCCGGACCACTGCGACTTCACGTACCGCAACATGACGGACTGGGGCCGCAGGATGTTCGTCACCCCCGGTGTCGTCGTCGACGGCAAGCTCGTCACCAACGACCTGACGCAGATCAACCTCGGCATCCGGATCCTGCTCGGCAGTTCCTACTACGAGGACTGGCAGGGCAAGGAGCTCTTCGTCACCCACGACCCGCTGGGCAACCCGGTCGACCCCCGGCACCCGTGGAACCAGCACACCATCCCCCAGCCGCAGAAGCGCAACTTCGACGACAAGTACAGCTGGGTGATGTCCCCGCGCTGGTTCGACGGCAAGGACCACCTCGCCCTCGACACCGGCGGCGGCCCCCTCGCCCGGCTGTGGTCCACCGCCCTGTCCGGGCTGGTCGACATCGGCTACGTCAAGGCCACCGGCCACAGCGTCCAGATCAACCTGCCCCGCTCGATGACCAAGCCCGAGGTCACCTTCGAGTGGAAGATCCCGCAGTGGAGCAACGCCCTCGAGCGCAACCGGGCCCGCACCTACTTCCAGGCCTACGCGGCCGCCGCCGCCCTGCACTTCGCCGAGAAGGCGCTCGACGAGGTCCGCGCCGGGCGCAGCCAGACCTGGGAGCGCTTCGAGGTGCCGGACGAGTCCATCGGCTGCGGCTTCACCGAGGCCGTGCGCGGCGTGCTCTCGCACCACATGGTGATCCGCGACGGCAAGATCGCCAACTACCACCCCTACCCGCCCACCCCGTGGAACGCCAGCGTCCGCGACAGCTACGGCACGCCGGGACCGTACGAGGACGCGGTGCAGAACACGCCGATCTTCGAGGAGAACTCCCCGGAGAACTTCAAGGGCATCGACATCATGCGCGCGGTGCGCAGCTTCGACCCCTGCCTGCCCTGCGGCGTGCACATGTACGTCGGCGGGCGCACCCTGCAGACCATGCACGTGCCCACCGGCCTGAGCGGGCTCACCGCATGACGGCCGAACAGACCGGGCTGCGGATCCAGGAGGCCCTGGACGCCCTGGCCGGCAGCGGCGCCGAGCACGCGGGCGAGCAACTCGTCCGCGACCTCATGGAGTTCTACGGCGAGGGCCTGGCCAGGCTCGTCCCGGCCCTGCCCCCGCCTGCCCTGGAGCAGATGCTCGACGACCCCGCGGTGGCCGGGCTGCTGCTCCTGCACGACCTGCACCCCGAGGACGTGACCGCCCGGATCGAGCGGGCACTCGCCAACCTTCCCGAGCGGATCGAGGTGCTCGGCTTCGAACCGGACACCGGCACCCTGCGGGTGCGCCGCACCGCCTCCGGCTGCGGCTGCGGGGAGCAGGACGTCGAGGCGGCGCTCGCCTGCCACGCGCCCGAGGTGACGGCCCTGGAGCTGGAACGCGCCCCGCAGCTGCTCCAGATCGCCACCCGCCCGCCGCAGCCCGCGGAGGCCCGGTGAACACCCGCCGGGTCTCCCGCGACGGGACCGCCCTGCTGCGCCGGCTGCGCGAGCCGGCGCCGCCGCGGCCCGAGCGGTGCGGGTTCTGCGGCCGGGACCTGCCCGCCGGCCACCGCCACCTGGTGGACGTCGAGGAACGCGCCCTGACCTGCACCTGCACCGCTTGCAGCCTGCTGTTCCAGCAGCCGGGCGCGGCCGGCGGCCGCTTCCGCACCGTACCGGACCGCTACCTCGCGGACCCGGAGGGCGAGTTGGACGAACGGGCCTGGTCGGTCCTGGGGATCCCGGTCGGCACGGCGTTCCTGTTCCGCAACGCCGTCCTGGACCGGCTGCTCGCCTTCTACCCCGGGCCGGCCGGCGCCACCGAGAGCGAGGTGGACGAGGAGGCCTGGGAACGCGCCCTCGGCGCCAGCCGGCTGGCCGCGGCCCTGGAACCGGACGTCGAGGCGCTGCTGCTGCGCCGCACCGACCGGGGCGTCGCGTGCTTCCTGGTGCCGATCGACGTCTGCTACGAGCTGGTCGGCCGACTACGGAGATGCTGGCACGGCTTCGACGGCGGGGCCGAGGCGCGGGCCGAACTCGACGCGTTCTTCGAGCGGTTGGCCGCCCGGGCCCGCCCGCTGCGCGCGGAGGTGACGGCATGAGTGAACGAAGTGAGCGAACCATCGAGAGGTGCGCCCTCGGCTTCACCTGCACCGGCGTGCGGTCCGACCCGTACGCGGCCGCGCCGACCCTGGTGTTCCGGCTGCGGATCACGGCGCCGGCCGACACCCGGGTGCACGCCCTCGCCCTCCAGTGCCAGCTGCGGATCGAACCGGGCCGCCGGTCGTACGCCGCCGCCGAGGGCGGGCGGCTGACCGACCTGTTCGGCGAACGGGAGCGCTGGGCCTCCACGCTCAACCCGATCCAGTTCGCCACTGTGCCGCTGCTGGTGCCCGGCTTCGACGGGGAGACCGAGGCCGACCTGGCGGTGCCGTGCAGCTACGACCTGGAGGTGGCCTCCGCCCGCTACTTCCGGGCGCTGGACGGCGGCGAGGTGCCGCTGCTGCTGCTCTTCTCCGGCACCGCCTTCGCCGGCCCCGGCGGCTTCCAGGTCACCCCGGTGCCCTGGGACAAGGAGGCCCGGGTGCGGATGCCGGTGCGGGTCTGGCGGGAGGCGATCGAGCAGCACTTCCCCGGCTGCGGCTGGCTCCGACTGCCCGGCGACGTGATGGACGACCTGGTGGCCTACCGCTCCCGGCGGGCGCTGCCCTCCTGGGAGGCGACCGTGCGCGAACTGCTCGCGGCGGCGGTCGGGGAGGGCGTCCGGTGAGCGTCTTCCCCGAGGGGATCGAGCACGGCTTCACGGCCGCCCGGCAGATCGCCGACGCGGTGCTGCTGGAGGGCTACGTGCTCTACCCGTACCGTGCGTCGGCGGCGAAGAACCGGCTGCGCTGGCAGTTCGGCGTCCTGGTGCCGCCCGAGTACACCCTGCAGGGCGGCGAGCACTCCCACCAGCGCACCGAGTGCGTGATGGAGGCGCGCCTCGGCGACCGGCTGGCGGTCGAGCTGCGCTTCCTGCGCGTTCAACGGCGAACCGTCGAACGGGTCACCGCCACCGGCGGGTTCGAGCCCGTGGAGCGGCTGGAGCTGGCCGACCGGGTACTCGTCGAATGGGACGAGGGCGTCGAGGAGCGGATCGAACTCCTGCTGCCGGTCGAGGAACTGATCGGCGAAGGAGTGCAGCGGGGGTTCCGGCTGCCGGGCGTCGGCACGACGGAGCTGCTGCACGAGCACGGCACGCCCGTCGGGCGGCTGGTCCGGCGGCGCGAACGGGTCGACGGCATGGTGCGGTTGAGGGTCGAGGAACTGCCCGTCCCGTACCTGGCGCAGCGCCTGACGGCGGTGGTGGAGAACACCTCCGCGTGGACGCCGCACCGGCGCGCCGGCCGCGAGGAGGCGCTGCCGCGCTCCCTGGTCTCCGCCCACCTGCTGCTCGGGCTGGAACACGGCGGCTTCCTGTCCGTCACCGATCCGCCCGAGTGGGCCCGGCCGGCCGTCGAGCGGTGCCGCAACGAGCGCACCTGGCCCGTCCTGGCCGGACCGGACGGCGGGCGCCAGGTGATGCTGTCTTCGCCGATCATCCTGGAGGACCACCCGCGGATCGCCCCGGAGAGCCTCGGCACCCTCTACGACGCCACCGAGATCGACGAGATCCTGGCGCTGCGGACGGCGGCCCTGACCGAGGAGGAGAAACGGGAGGCCCGGGGCACCGACGAGCGGGCCGGGGCCGTGATCGACCTCGCCGAGACCATGCCGCCCGAGGTGCTGGAACGCCTGCACGGCGCCATCCGGGGGCTGCGCGAGGTCACCGGCGGCACCGGCGACGTGGAGCAGCCCTGGTGGGACCCGGGCAACGACCCGCAGGTCGACCCCGAGCGGGACCGGGTGCTGGTCGACGGCCACCCGGTCGGCGCCGGCAGCCGGGTGCTGCTGCGACCGGGACGGCGGCGCACCGACGCCCAGGACCTCTTCCTGGACGGGCGCACCGGCGTCGTGGAGGCGGTGCTGCACGACGTCGACGGCTCGGTGCACCTGGCCGTCACCGTGGAGGACGACCCGGGCGCGGACCTGTGGCGGGCGCAGGGGCGCTTCCGCTACTTCCAGCCCGACGAGGTGACACCGCTGGAGGAGTCGTGAGCGAGCGCGCCGTCGAGTGGTGCGTGTTGCGCGAAGCGCCCGAGGAGCGGAGCGAGGTGGGTGCATGAGCGGGAACAAGGTGCTGGTCGCCGGGGTGGGCAACATCTTCCTCGGCGACGACGGCTTCGGGGTCGAGACCGTCCGGCGGATCCGGGCCCACCCGCTGCCGGACGGCGTCGAGACGGTCGACGTCGGCGTGCGCGGTGTGGACCTGGCGTACCGGCTGCTCGACGGCTACCGGACCGCCGTCCTGGTCGACGCCACCTGCCGCGGCGGGGTGCCCGGCACGGTCTACCTCATCGAGGCGGCCGCCGAGCCGCTGGAGGCGCCGGTGCTGGACGGGCACCGGATGGGGCCGGACGCCGTGCTCGGGCTGCTCGCCACGCTCGCCGCCGGCACCGGCGGCGAGCCGCCCGGGCGGGTGCTGGTGGTCGGCTGCGAGCCGGCGTCACTGGAGGAGGGCATCGGGCTGAGCGAGCCCGTCGCCGCCGCCGTCGAGGAGGCGGTCCACGTGGTCCTGCGAGTCGTGGACGAGGCCACGCAACTGGAGAGGGAGACGACACCATGGTGAGGAAACTGTTCTGCGCGGCCCTGCTGGCGGGGATCGGCGCGCTGGTCTGGCAGAGCCTGCCGGACATCAGGCGGTACCTGAAGATCTCGCGGATGTGAGGCCCGGATTGCTGCGAACGGTGCAGCCCCGGGCGCAGTGGCGGCGCGGCTTCGAGCCGTCGCCGCCACTGCGCCCTGTAATGGGGCCCGTTGCCGTCCGCTCCGGGAAGGGACCGATGCACGAGATGTCGATCGCCGCCGCCGTCGTCGAGCAGGTGGACGAGGCCGCGCGCCAGCACGGGGTCCCCGGGGTGGCGCGGGTGCGGCTGCAGGTGGGCGAGCTGGCCGGGGTCGTCCCCGAGGCGCTCGACTTCTGCTTCGAACTGGCCTGCGCCGGAACGCTGGTGGAGGGCGCGGCGCTGGTCACCGAGCCGGTCGTGGCACGGGCCCGATGCGCGCCCTGCGCCGTCGAATGGGCCGTCGGCATGCCGCCGGACCTCGGCTGCCCGAGCTGCTCCGGGGGCGGCGGCGTCGAGCTGCTGTCCGGGCGCGAGCTCCAGATCCTCGACGTCGAGTGGGCTTAGGAAGAGTCTTCCGGACACGCCCCGGCGCTCCGGCGTCCGGGCCGAACAGAAAGGCTGACGCGATGTGTCAGACGGTCGACCTCCGCCAGGCGGTCCTCGCCCGCAACGACGACAGCGCCCGCGAACTGCGGGCGGCTCTGACAGCCCGGGGGACGGTGGCGGTGAACCTGCTGTCCAGTCCCGGCAGTGGCAAAACCGCGCTGCTGGAGGCCGAGTTGGGACTGGCCCGGCAACGCGGTGTGCCGGTCGCCGCGCTGACCGCCGACCTCGCCACCGAGAACGACGCGCTGCGGCTGGCCCGTTCCGGTGCGCCCGTGAAGCAGGTGCTCACCGACGGGCTCTGCCACCTGGAGGCGCGGATGCTCGCGGGGCACCTGGACGGCTGGCTGCCGCAGGACTGCCGGCTGCTGTTCGTGGAGAACGTCGGCAACCTGGTCTGTCCGGCCTCCTACGACCTCGGTGAATCGCTGCGGGTGGTGCTGGCCTCGGTGACCGAGGGCGAGGACAAGCCGCTCAAGTACCCGACCGCGTTCGGGCTGGCCAACCTGGTGCTGGTGACCAAGGCGGACCTCGCCGCGGCCGCGGAGTTCGACGAGGCGGCGTTCCTGGCGAACGTCCAGCGCGTCAACCCCGGGGTGGAGGTGCTGCACACCTCCGCCCGCACCGGCGACGGCGTCGGAGCGCTGCTGGAGCGCGCCCTGGCCGTACTGGACGGCGCCGAGGTGCACCGGCCGGTGATGGCGGCCCACCACGGCGGTGGTGACCACGGCGGCGGTCACCACCACGACGGCGGTCATCACCACGGCGGTCACCACCACGACCCGGTGCAGGCGCCCCGGTGACGGCCGGCCACCCGGAACTCGACCGCGAGCGGCGGCGGGTCGCCGTCCGCGGCCTCGTCCAGGGGGTCGGCTTCCGGCCGTTCATCTTCACCCTGGCCGGCGAACTCGGGCTGGCCGGCAGCGTCACCAACACCGGCGAGGGCGTGCTCGCCGAGGTCGAGGGCGGCCGGGACGCGCTCGACGCCTTCTGCCGACGGGTGGCCACCGACGCACCGCCGCTCGCCCAGGTCGCCTCGGTCGAGCACGCGCCGCTCGCCGCCACCGGTGCCACCGGCTTCACCATCACCCCGTCCCGGGCCGACGGCCGCCGCGCCACCCTGATCCCGCCCGACGTCGCCGTCTGCGCCGACTGCCTGGCCGAGCTCGCCGACCCGGCCGACCGGCGCCACCGGCACCCCTTCATCAGCTGCACCAACTGCGGCCCCCGGCACACCATCGTGACCGGCCTGCCGTACGACCGGGCCAACACCACCATGGCGGACTTCCCGATGTGCGCGGACTGCGCCCGGGAGTACACCGACCCCGCCGACCGCCGCTTCCACGCCCAACCCGTCGCCTGCCACGCCTGCGGTCCGCGCCTCGCGCTGACCGTCCCCGGCCGGGCCGACGCGGGCGGGGAGGAAGCGCTGACGCAGGCCCGCCGGCTGCTGGCCGACGGGGCGGTCCTCGCCGTCAAGGGCCTCGGCGGCTACCACCTCGCCTGCGACGCGCGCGACGCCCGGGCCGTCGCCCTGCTGCGCCGCCGCAAGCGGCGCGGCGACAAGGCGTTCGCCCTGATGGCCCGTGACCTCGCCACCGTCGAGCAACTGCTGCCGGTCGGCCCGGTCGAGCGGGAACTGCTCACCGGAACGGTCCGGCCGATCGTCCTCCTGCGCCGCCCCGGCGGGTCCGCCGAGCAACTCCCGGCGGTCGCCCCCGGCAGCCCCGACCTCGGAGTGATGCTCCCGTACACCCCGCTGCACCACCTGCTGCTCGCCGCCCCGGGGCCGGACCTCCTGGTGATGACCAGCGCCAACCTCTCCGGCGAGCCGATCGTCACCGACGACCGGGAGGCGCTGACCAGGCTCGCCCCGCTGGTCGACGGCTGGCTCCGCCACGACCGGCCGATCCACGTGCCCTGCGAGGACTCCGTGGTGCGGGTGGTGGACGGCGAGCAGCTGCCGCTGCGCCGCTCGCGCGGGTACGCCCCGCTGCCGCTCCCGCTGCCGGTGCCCGTCCGACCCGCGCTGGCGGTCGGCGGCGACCTGAAGAACGCCTTCGCGCTGGCCCGGGACGGCTACGCCTGGCTGTCCGGGCACATCGGCGACATGGACGACCTGGCCACACTGCGTGCCTTCGACCGTGCGGTCGAGCAGCTCGGCACGGTCAGCGGGGTGCGCCCGGAGCTGCTCGTCGCCGACCGGCACCCGGGCTACCGCTCGGTCCGGCACGCCGAGCGGACCGCCGCCGGCCGGCCGGTGCGCCGGGTGCAGCACCATCACGCCCACATCGCCGCGGTGATGGCCGAACACGGCCTGGACGGCGGCCGGCCGGTGCTCGGGGTGGCCTTCGACGGCACCGGCTACGGAGAGGACGGCGCGATCTGGGGAGGGGAGGTGCTGCTGGCCGACTACGACGGGTTCCGGCGCCTCGCCCACCTCGGGTACGTGCCGCTGCCGGGCGGGGACGCCGCCGTCGAGCGCCCGTACCGGACGGCGCTCGCGCACCTGCGGGCGGCCGGGCTGCCCTGGGCGCCCGGACTGCCGCCGGTCGAGGCCTGCCCCGAAGACGAACTCAGGTTACTCGAGCGACAGTTGGAGCGCGGGCTGAACTGCGTGCCGACGTCCAGCATGGGGCGGCTGTTCGACGCGGTCTCCTCGCTCGCGGGGGTCTGCCACCGGGCCGGGTACGAGGCCCAGGCGGCGATCGAACTGGAGGCCGCGGCCGCCGGGTTCGGCCCCGCGGCGGGCTACGGGTTCGGGCTGCTGCCCCGGGAGGACGGCTGGACCGCCGACCCCGGGCCGGTGCTGGCCGGCGTCGTGGCGGACCTGACCGCGGGCGCCTGCGCCGGGTTGGTCGCCGCGCGTTTCCACGCCGCCGTGGCCGACCTGGTCCGGCGGATCTGCGCGGCCGTCCGGGACCGCCACGGCACCACCACGGTGGCCCTCAGCGGCGGCGTCTTCGCCAATGCGCTGCTCTCCTCGGGCTGCGCGCGCGGCCTCCGGGAGGACGGTTTCACCGTGTTGCGGCACCGCCGGGTGCCGCCCAACGACGGAGGGCTGGCGCTCGGCCAGCTGATGGTGGCCGCCCGGTCGGCCACCCGGGAGGAGTGAGAGCGGATGTGTCTGGCGGTGCCCGGCAGGGTGACGGAGATCGAGGAACGCGACGGGACCAGGATGGCGGTCATGGACTTCGGCGGGGTGGTCAAGGACGTGTGCCTGGAGTACCTGCCCGACCTTGAGGTGGGGGACTACGCGATCGTCCACGTGGGCTTCGCCCTCCAGCGGCTGGACGAGGAGTCGGCCCGGCGGACCCTTGAGCTCTTCGAGGAACTCGGGCTGCTGCAGGAGGAGTTCGGCGACCCGTGGGAGGCGGCGCGGGCGGCGCAGGCGGCCGGTGCGGTAGGGGTGGAACGAGGGGCCGAGGAGGCCGGACGGTGAAGTACCTGGAGGAGTTCCGCAACCCCGAGCTGGCCGAGGGGCTGCTCGCCGACATCAGGGCGACGGTCACCCGGCCGTGGGCGCTGATGGAGGTGTGCGGCGGCCAGACGCACAGCATCATCCGGCACGCCATCGACCAACTCCTACCGGAGGAAGTGGAGTTGATCCACGGGCCGGGCTGCCCGGTCTGCGTCACCCCGTTGGAGGTGATCGACCGGGCGCTGGCGATCGCCGCCCGGCCGGAGGTGATCTTCTGTTCCTTCGGGGACATGCTGCGGGTGCCCGGCACCGACCGGGACCTCTTCCGCGTCCGCGGCGAGGGCGGCGACGTCCGGGTGGTGTACTCGCCGCTCGACGCCCTGCGGATCGCCCGGGAGCACCCCGACCGGGAGGTCGTCTTCTTCGGCATCGGCTTCGAGACCACCGCCCCGCCCAACGCCATGGCCGTCCACCTGGCCAGGGAGCAGGGCCTGCGCAACTTCAGCATGCTGGTCTCGCACGTGCGGGTGCCGCCGGCCATCGACGCGATCATGGACTCGCCGGACTGCCGGGTCCAGGGCTTCCTCGCCGCCGGGCACGTGTGCAGCGTCATGGGCACCGCCGAGTACCCGGCGCTCGCGGAACGCCACCGGGTGCCGATCGTCGTCACCGGCTTCGAGCCGCTGGACATCCTGGAGGGCATCCGACGGACCGTGCGGCAGCTGGAACGCGGCGAGCACACCGTCGACAACGCCTACCAGCGCGCCGTCCGGCCCGAGGGCAACCCGGCGGCCCGCGCGATGCTGGAGGACGTCTTCGAGGTGACCGACCGCCCCTGGCGCGGCATCGGCGTCATCCCGCAGAGCGGCTGGCGGCTGTCGCCCCGCTACCGGGACCACGACGCCGAGCACCGCTTCGACGTCGCGGGGATCGCCACCAGGGAACCGGCCGCGTGCCGGGCCGGCGAGGTGCTGCAGGGTCTGCTGAAACCCCATCGGTGCGAGGCCTTCGGCACCGTCTGCACCCCGCGCACGCCGCTCGGCGCCACCATGGTCTCCAGCGAGGGGGCCTGCGCCGCCTACTACCTCTACCGGCGGCTCAGCACGCCGGCCGTGCCCCAGGAGGCGAGTCCCGTTGGCTGACATCGAGATGCTGGTGGAACCCTCGGCCGCGCCCGACTTCTCCGGCTGGAGCTGCCCGCTGCCGCTGCGCGACCACCCCCGGGTGGTGCTGGGGCACGGGGGCGGCGGGGCGATGTCCGCCGAGCTGGTCGAGAACCTCTTCGCGCCCGCGTTCGGCGGCCCGGCGCTGGCGGGGCTCGGCGACTCCGCCGTACTGGAGCTGGGCGGCGCCCGGCTCGCCTTCTCCACCGACTCCTACGTGGTGCGGCCGCTGTTCTTCCCCGGCGGCTGCATCGGCGATCTCGCGGTCAACGGCACGGTCAACGACCTCGCCATGAGCGGTGCCCGGGCGGCCTACCTGTCCTGCGGGTTCATCCTGGAGGAGGGGGTGGAGATGGCCGTGGTGGACCGGGTCGCCCGGGCGCTCGGCGCCGCCGCCCGCACCGCCGGGGTCGAGGTGGCCACCGGGGACACCAAGGTGGTGGAGGCCGGGCACGGGGACGGCGTGTACCTGAACACGGCCGGCATCGGCCTCGTGCCGGCCGGGGTCGACATCCGGCCGCAGCGGGCCGTCCCCGGCGACGTGGTGATCGTCAGCGGGCCGATCGGGCTGCACGGGGTCGCCATCATGAGCGTCCGGGAGGGCCTGGAGTTCGGCGTCGAGGTGCGCAGCGACAGCGCGGCGCTCGGCGGCCTGGTCGAGGCGATGCTCGCCGCCACCCCCGACCTGCACGTGCTGCGCGACCCCACCCGCGGCGGCCTGGCGGCCTCGCTCAACGAGATCGCGACGGCGGCCGGGGTGGGCGTGGTGCTGAGCGAACGCGCCGTCCCCGTCCCGGACCCGGTGGCCAACGCCTGCGCCGTCCTGGGCCTGGACCCGATGTACATCGCCAACGAGGGCAAGCTCGTCGCCTTCGTCCCGCGTGGCGAGGCCGACGCCGTCCTCGCCGCGATGCGTGCCCACCCGCTGGGCGCGGAGGCGGTGGTGATCGGCGAGTGCGTCGTGGACCACCCCGGGATGGTCGTCGCCCGCACCGGCTTCGGCGGCACCCGGGTGGTCGACCTGCCGATGGGCGAGCAACTGCCGCGGATCTGCTGACGCCGTTCCGGACGGGGCGCCGACGGCGAGTGCTGCCGTCGGCGCCCCGCCCTGTTCGCCTCGGTCGGCGGCGTCCGTGCGCTCGGGCCACCGGTTCGGGTCGGGACCGGCCGCACAAGGCCTGCCTGAGCTGCGGCCCGGGCGGTTCCGGGCCGGGTCGGATGCCGGACGGCCCGCGGTGAGCCGCGGCAGCGCGATGGAGCCGAGGGGAGGCCGCGGGAAGGCCGTGGAGAGGCTGTGGGGAAAGCGGGCTGACACGGCGTCGGCAGGGCCTTGAGGGCGAGGTTGTGATCATCTGACGATGATTCTGTGACCATGATCCCGTCCCACAGATCGTCCCGGACCGATAGCGTCTGCTCCGGACGCGTGTGGCGGGAACGGCCGCGCCGGGCGTCGAGGGGAGCGTGGGCATGGAGCCGCTGGCAGCGGACGATCCGCGGCAGCTGGGCGACTACCGGTTGCTGCGGCAGCTCGGAGAGGGCGGGATGGGCCGGGTCTACCTCGGCCGGACCACGGGCGGGCGGACCGTCGCGGTCAAGGTGGTCCGTCGCGACCTGGCCGGGGACTCCGAGTTCCGGGCCCGGTTCCGCCAGGAGGTGGCGGCCGCCCGGCGGGTCGGTGGCACCTGGACGGCACCGGTCCTGGACGCGGACATCGAGGGCGGGCACCTCTGGGTGGCCACCGGCTACGTCGCCGGGCCCGCGCTCGCCACCGCCGTACGGGAGTTCGGGCCGCTGCCCGAGCCGGCCGTCCGAACCCTCGGCGTCGGCCTCGCCGAGGCGCTCGCCCACGTGCACGGCCTCGGGCTGGTGCACCGGGACGTCAAGCCGTCGAACGTGCTGCTGACCCTGGACGGGCCGCGGCTGATCGACTTCGGCATCGCCCGCGCACTGGACACCGCCACCGCGCTCACCCAGTCCGGCCAGGTGATCGGCTCGCCGGGCTTCATGTCGCCGGAGCAGGCGAACGGGCTTCCCGCCGGGCCGGCCAGTGACGTCTTCTCGCTCGGCGCGGTGCTCGCGTACGCGGCGACGGGCACGATGCCGTTCGGTTCCGGGGTGAGCGCGCCCGTCCTGCTCTACCGGGTGCTGCACGAGGAGCCCGACCTCTCCGGGCTGGACGGCCCGCTGCACTCCCTCGTCCGTGACTGCCTGGCCAAGGACCCGTCCGCCCGCCCGTCGCCCGGACGGTTGCGGGAACGCCTGGACGGCGACGGCGCGGCCGCCGCCCGGCTGGGGCAGGGGGACTGGCTGCCGGCGGCGCTGGCGGCGGCGGTCGGGCGCAGTGCCGTGCAGCTGCTGGACCTGGAGGGGGAGCGGGACTCCGGGGAGGCGGCGGCCGGGGCTGCAGCGCCGGCTCCGCGGACGGCGGCCGGAACCCGGGCTCCCACCGGGGGCCGGACGGTTGCCGACGCGGCGCGGGCGGCGCGGGCGGCCGAGGCGGCGGGGGCCGTACCGGGCGGCGGGGCTCCCGGAGCTCCTGGCTTCGGGCCGCCGGTCCCGCCGGGTTTCGGCCCGCCGACCGCAGGGCCCGTCGGGCCGGCCGGACCGTACACGCCGACCCCGGTTCCGACGCCGGTGCCGATGCCGTCGACAGGGGCCACGGGGCCTGGCTACGGGCCGTACCCACCGCGGCCACGCGGCCGGCGGGGGTACGGCGCGCTGGCGGCCGTGCTGGCCGTCGTCCTGCTGCTGGGCGGCGGATACCTGCTGATCGAGCGGCTACGGGGGAACGACGGGAAGGCCGCCGCCTCGAACCCCGGACAGAGCGCCCCGGCCGGGGGCAGGACGGCGTCCGCCGCCCCGGCTTCGAAGAACCCCGGGCCGACCGGCGGCGGTTCCGATCCGGCCAGCGACAGCCCCGCGCCCAGCGCGGCCCCCACGGACCCGGGGCAGGGCATCATCCCCGCGAAGTTCCTCGGGACGTGGGTCGGCGAGCGCAAGGCCGCCAACGGGGACGTCACCACCGTCACCCTCACCATCGTCCAGTCGGCGCCGAGTGAGGAGAAGAGCAGGATCCGCGCCGAGACGCCGAGCACCGGCACCTGGTGCGAGGGCGCGTGGACGCTCAGCGATGCCAACGAGAGCCAGGTCTCCTACGCGTCCCGGGAGACCGGCTCCTCGCCCGGTGACACGTGCATCACCAACAGGTCGATCTACCGCCTGATCACGGCGCCGTCGGACGGAACACTCCACTACAGCCCGGATCTGCTCAAGCCGGAGGAGTACATGGTGCTGCAGAGGCGGGGCTGAGGCGCGCGGGGTCCTCCCCCCCCGGCCGACAGGGCTCTGTGGAGCGGGCGTCGGCAGGCCGCGACGGGTGGGGGAGGTCGAGCCGCACCCCGCCGTCGGGACCGGGCGACGTCGAGCCGTACCCCGCCGTCGGGACCGGGCGACGTCCGTGACGGGGCGTCATCAGTGCGGACGAGCAGGAACCGTTCACCCTTTCCACCCGTCATCTCCACGGGGACTGCCAGGGCTCAACCCCCCTTCCGCTCATCACTGCCGAGGTTTCGAGGAGATCCATGGTCGACACCGTCAACTCACTGGTCGCCCGCCTTCACGAACTGCTGGTGGCGTTCCTGACCAAGGGACCCGCCGCGGTGGGCACCGCGGGCCTCCACGACGTCGTCGCGCGTGCCGCGGCGCTCGGCCCCGAGGGCACGTGGCTCGTCGCCGCGGGCCACGTGGGCCTCGGCGACCTGGCCATCGCACGCGGACAGGCGGAGGAGGCGATCTTCCACCTCGACGCCGCGGTGGCGGCCGGCTACAACGACTGCGTGGCGCTCCACGTCGCCCCCGTACTCCCGCTGCACCACGATCCCCGCTTCCGGGCCCTGTACCAGCGGATGCGCATCACCCAGGCGGACCTCGACGAGTTCTACTGGCTGCACCAGGAAATGCAGATCATGGCGAGCGAGGCCCGGAGCGCGACCGTCGACAACATCGGCCGCCTCGATACCGGGGTGTCCCTGCTCCCGCAGGCCCCTATGCCCACCCGCGAACCGAACACCCCCGGCGTCCTGATCACCCGCATCGATCTCGCCGCGGTCCAGACCGCGCTCCAACAGGCCGCCGTGAAGGCGGAGTTCCAGCGCAGCTCCGGCAACACCAGCCTCAGTCTCATCGACGGCTCGTGGGATGACCACCCCCGCGCCAGGTATGACGCCTGGCACGCCGACGAGCTGGACACCCGGCGCCGGCAGGCCGCCGAGGCCCGGGCTTTCGTCGAACGCCCCGGAGCCGGGACCGCGCTGATCCCCTGCCCGCCGCTGGGCTCGATCCGGTACCCGGCCCGTTGAGGGCCTTGACCCGGTAGCCCGGGCCGACGGCGTTCAGCAGGGTGCACCGGGAGGTGTGGGCCCGGCTCCGGGGCGGCCACGAAGGAGGGCGGCCCGTCGGAGAGCCGCGATCGGGGGGCGATGCGCCGCGCCCGTGCGGGCCGCTCCGACCGGTGGGGCGGTACGGGCCGCCACGGTGTTGGTCCGATCGGATGGCGGCCCTCCGCCGCCCGGCGCGCCGGGTCGCCGCAGTCCCGGGCCTGCGTGGCCCACGGGCTAGGTTCGGGCCCGTGAGCGGCAACGACGCGGTTCTGGTGCTGGTGGTCGTCACGGCGCTGGGCTTCGACTTCACCAACGGCTTCCACGACACCGGCAACGCGATGGCGACCTCGATCGTCACGGGCGCTCTCCAGCCACGTGTCGCGGTCGCCGTCTCGGCGGCGCTGAACCTGGTCGGCGCGTTCCTGTCGACCGCCGTCGCGGCGACCATCGCCAGCGGACTGGTCAACAGCCACGACGTGACCCTGACGGTGGTCTGCGCCGGCCTGGCGGGCGGCATCCTGTGGAACCTGACCACCTGGTTCCTCGGGATCCCCTCGAGTTCATCGCACGCGCTGATCGGCGGGGTGGTCGGGGCGACGATGGCGGCGGCGGGCGCCTCGGCCGTCAAGTGGCAGGGCCTGGTGTCCAAGGTGATCGTGCCCGCCGCGCTGTCGCCGTTCATCGCCGGCGGGGTGGCCGCGGTCGGCACCCTCCTGGTCTACCGCCTCACCCGGGGCGTGCCCGAACGCCCGCGCAGTCACGGCTTCCGGCTCGGCCAGGTCGGTTCGGCCTCCATGGTCTCGCTCGCCCACGGCACCAACGACGCCCAGAAGACCATGGGCGTCATCACCCTGGCCCTGATCGCCAACGGCACCCTGCCGGCCGGGGCGAGTGCGCCGACCTGGGTGATCGCCTCCTGCGCGCTGGCGATCGCCCTGGGCACCTACGTCGGCGGCTGGCGGGTGATCCGGGCACTGGGCAAGGGGCTGGTGGAGATCGAGTCGCCGCAGGGGATGGCCGGCGAGTCGGCTTCGGCCGCCGTGATCCTCTCCTCCACCGACTTCGGCTACTCGCTCTCCACCACCCACGTGGCCACCGGTTCGATCCTGGGCTCGGGAGTCGGGAAGAAGGGCGCCGAGGTGCGCTGGCACGTCGCCCGCCGGATGGTGACGGCCTGGCTGTTCACCCTGCCGGCCTCCGCGGTGGTCGGCGCGCTCGCCTACTGGGTCGCGAACGGGATCGGCGGGACGGCCGGCGTGGTGGTGATCTTCATCGTGCTGGTGCTGGCCTCGATCGCCTTCTTCATCGCCTCCCGCCGCCCGGCCGTGACGCCGGAGAACGTCAACGCCGCGTGGACCGGATCGGTGGCCCCGGCGTCCGCCACGGACGAGGTGGTCTCGTGAACGCCTGGATCAACCTCAACGCGCTGTGGAAGATCGTCGTGGTCGGCCTGCTCACCGGCGCCGGCCTGCCCGCGCTGTTCGCCGTCGGCCTGCGCCTGCTCAACCCGCCCGTCCCGGTCGGCGGGCCGGCCGCCGACCGGCCGACCGCCGGGCCGGTCGGCTACATCCTGGCCGGACTGTGCTTCGCGGTGGTGCTCGCAGCGATCGGCTGGGGCATCTCCGTCATCGTCAACCACAGCTGACGGACCGTCCGGTCAGCTCGCCAGGGGGAATTCGCACCAGACGTTCTTGCCGCTGCCGAGTGGCTCCACGCCCCAGCTCCCGGTGAGGGCGTCCACCAGCAGCAGGCCGCGGCCGGAGGTGGCGGTCTCGCCGGGGGCCCGGCGGTGCGGCAGGACGCTGGAGCGGTCCCGGATCTCCAGGCGGATGCAGGGGGTGGTCCCGGCTCGTAGTTCTATGGTGAGCAGTGCGCCCCCGTCGGTGTGGACCAGGGCGTTGGTGATCAGTTCGTCCGCAGTGAGTTCGATGTCGGACAGGAGGTCGGCCGCACCCCACGCGGCCAGGGCCTGGCGGAGCATGGCCCGGGTCTCGGCCAGCCCTTCCGGATCGGCCTGGTGGACGTGCTGGGTCATCTGCCGGGTGGCGTAGGTGCCGGGGACGGCTGTGCGGTGCAGCAGCAGGAGCGCCACGTCGTCGCTGCTGCCGAGGCGGCTCGGGTGGCCGCCGCAGAGGTGGTCGGCGAGCGCCTCGGTGTCGCGCGGGCCGGCCCGCATGGCGGCGGCGAGGGCTTCGATGCCGTCCGCGATGTCCCGACCGGGCTGTTCGACCATTCCGTCGGTGCACAGGAGCAGGGTGTCCGCGGGGTTGAGGTCGAGACGGGTTTCGGGGTAGCCGTCCTGGCCGAACACCGTGGCCACGCCGAGCGGCAGGCCGCCGCGGACGCTGGCCCAGTTGGTACGGCCGGTGCTGTGCCGCACGAGCGGTTCGAGGTGGCCGGCCCGCACCAGGCGCAGTGTTCCGGTCTCCAGGTTGGCGTCGACGTAGATGCAGGTCGCGGACCGCTCGGTGTCGAGATCGGCGAGGAACCGGGACGCGCGGGCCATGACCGTGGCGGGAGTGTGCCCCTCGGTGGCGTAGGCCCGCAGAGCGATCCTCAACTGACCCATGATGGCGGCCGCGTGGCTGTCGTGCCCCTCCACGTCGCCGACCACCAGACCCACCCGCCGACCCGGCAGGGGGATGACGTCGTACCAGTCCCCGCCCACCTCGCGTCCGCTGCGGCCGGCGCGGTAGCGGACGGCCACCTCGCCGCCGTTGATCTCGGGGATGCGGCGCGGCAGCATGGTGGTCTGGAGCGTGGTCGCGAATTCGCGCTCCTGGTCGAAGAGCATGGCGCGTTGCAGCGACTGCGCGACAGCGCTGCTGAGCGCGATGCAGATGTTCCGGTCCTCGGTGCTGAACTGGTGCCTGTCCCGGTAGAACAGGCCCAGCGCGCCGATGGAGCGGGCCTGGGCGGCCAGGGGCAGGAAGGCCGCCGCCTCGATCTTCATCTCCTCGGCGTAGGGGAGCAGGCGGGGGTAGCGGGCGGTGAGCTCCTCCCTGGTGCTGACGAACCGCGCGCGCTGGGTGAGTACGGCCTCGGACAGCGGCAGCCCCTCCTCCAGCTGGGTCATCGACAGGTCGTCCCGGGCCCTGAGCTCCGCCGACGGTTGCTCGGTCGCGGCGACGAGGCGCATGACGCCCCCGTCCACCAGTCCGAGGGCGAGCCCGTCCGCCCCGAAGCGTCGCAGCCCTTCGCTGTCGGTCAGCACGTTGGTCACGTCGCGGACGGTGATGGCGCGGGCGAGGGCCTCGGTGGTGGCGCGCACGGAGTCGGTCTGGCGGCGCCGGTCGGCGGCGAGCGTACGCATCCCCTCGGCGTGGGCCAGCTCCTCCTCGGCGTTGCGGACGATGCCGACGATGCGGTACGGGTGCGCCTGCGGGTCGCGCAGGATGCGCCCCTGCGTGTGGGCCCAGCGCAGCGTTCCGTCGCGGCAGATCAGGCGGAAGTAGGACGCGAAGGTCAGGTGCCCCTCGCGCAGCGCGAGCGACACGGCCTCGTCGAGCCGGTCGCTGTCCGTCGGCAGCACCCTGGCGGACAGTGACGCGGGCACTCCGTCGAACTCGTCGGCCCGTAGGTCGAACACCTCCAGGCCCACGTCGTCGAGGTGGTAGGTGCCCCGGTCGAGGTCCCAGTCGAAGCTGCCCATGCCGTTGAGCGCCAGCCGGTCGTTGGCCGCGGTCGGCTCGGTGTCACCGGGGGAGCCCGACGACGTCGAAGCGGCACGGGCGGACACGGGGCGGGTGACCTCGGGGTCGTAGCCGCCCGGAGACCTGGACGTGTTCGCCATGGCAGGGCTCCCGTCCGATCGATGGCCCGTTGCCGGATCATCCGCGACCGGGCTGGCCGCCGCCGTGCGGTCGCGGAGAGTGGCGTGCACGTGCGACAGCGAGGTGCCTGAGTGCTCCGTCGCCCGCGCCGGGTCCGTTCCTGGAACGCCTGGTCAGTCTATCCAGGGGCCGACGGCTCGGCATCGACGCGTAAGCCGTGCTGCCGGCGTTCCCGGCCGCGCCCGGGGCGGGCGCCCGCGCCGCCGCACTCCGGGCGGACCAGCGGCGCGTTCCTCCCGTCGGTGTACTGGCCGGAGCATTCCGGGCACGGGAGCAGGAGCTCGCTCATCGGGCCAGGGCATCCGGGGGCGTCCGGCCGGGGCGTCCGGCCAGGGCGTCCGGCCAGGGCGTCCGGCCAGGGCGTCCGGGCCCCGAGGATCGGTTCCGCAGGGTGCACGGGCGGTCGCCGAGGGCGGTGGTGCGCTCGCCGTCCGCCCGCGCCTCTCGTCCTTGACGACGACGGCTCCGCCCACGTCGTCGTCGACCCCTGGACGAGTCATTCCGAAGTGATCGTGATCAGCTTGTCGATGGGCCAAGGGGCCATTCGATGGCCTGCCGCTGGCCCGCGGACATGCACGCCTCCTGTGCCAAGGCGGGCTTTGCAACCCTCGAGAAGCCAGCGAAGTAGATGACGCTCGCCGCACAATGGAGGCCGGAGCTGGTGCTGCTTGTCCCGCGCCGCTCACGGCAGCTGCCGAATCCCTCCCCGGGGTTCAACTCAGCTGGTCGCGCACGAGATCAAGGAATGCCTGTCGGCTCGGATGTATGTGTGCCCAGACCTTCTCGTCCTGTGGCTCTCCCGGGTCTTCAGGGCCATTTCTGATCACGTCCTGTAGTGCGAACGCGAGGCTGCGTGCCGCTTCGCTGACCTCGGACGCGCACAGTACGTGGATCGTCTTCTGCATCACCCACACCCTGTCAAGGACCTGCCTTGCCCGGGCCTGCCACTGCTCGTCAGCCAGGTCGTGGTGATGCCGATCCACCGCGACTCGTTCTGCTTCCTGCACCGCAGACAGAAATTCGATGAGGTGAGTGAGACGCTCGTTGCGGCGCGCCTCGGCAAGTTCACGAACACTGCGGCGCGCCTCGCCGCGTTCCAAGGCGCGTCCTGCCGAGCGCTGGGCCAGCATCGACATGAGCCCGCCGAGTAGGACGCCGATGAGCGGCGCAAGCGTTGTCCACATAACGTCCGACTATGACACCAACGGCATGAACACGGCACGGGGTTCGGGCAATGTCGGGCCGAGACCGGGACGCGAAGGCGGCCAGGTCGTCGCCACCCTCGACAGCGGCGGGCAGCAGACGGCGGAAGATCTGAGACCTTCGCGTTGTCCTGGGTGCTCTTGGCCACAGCGCGGACCGGGAGGTCCGGCACGGGCGGCCATGGCGGCGGCGTCCGGTCTCCCGCAGCTTGTGGCCTACTCAAGCGTGAAGCCGTGCAATGGGGCGGCCCCTGCCGGCGGCCGGAGAGACAGACAGGGCGGCCAAGATCGTTCTGTGACGAATGACCTGGATACCCTGCTCACCGCACTGGTGATCACTTCGGAATGACTCGTCCAGGGCTCCTGCGACGCTCGCGGGCTCCTGCGAAGCCCACGGCGCCGACCTGTGCACCGCGGTGTCCGCGCCGGGCCGGCCGCCTCGCCGCCGCCGCCTCGGCGGCCGGCCCGGTACCGTTCCGGATCCGGCAAACCCGCAATCCGGTGCTCAGGCCGCGAAGTTGCAGAGGGCCGCGAGCGCCGTGTGCACCTCCCGTTCGATCTTGGCGTAGTGCCCGGGCGGGCTGTCGTAGTCGGGGTGGAACCCGGACTCCTCCTCGTGCCCGGTTTCGATGGTGAAGGCGAAGACCGGTGCCCTGGCCGGGTCGTCGAACTGCCGGCGGAAGGCGTAGTCGTCGGTGGTGCCGGTGACCGGTCCGCCCATCGGGTGGTAGAGCGAGGCGCTCTGGCCGACGTCGTAGGTGGAGTGGGCGCGCCGGGGGCTCGCGGTGCTGACGGTCGGGTCCACCCCGGCGCTGCGCAGGATGGCGTCCCGCATCTCACCGGCGATGGTGCCGAGGGTCTTGCGCACGAAGTGCGGCGGAGAGTTGGTGACGAACTCCCGGTAGTTGGGGCGGTCCGGCGGCAGGCCAGGGCTGCCCGGGCGGAGGCCGTCCCGCTTGCCCGTCCAGGTGGGGGAGGAGAAGTTCATGGACGGGTCGCTGCCGTTGTCCTCGATGCCCCAGCAGAGCAGGACCTTGCGGCCGAACTGGTGGACGTCGACGAAGTACGTGGCCCTGGCGTCGTCGATGAGCCACTGCACGTTGGCGGTCTCCGGTTCGGAGGCCGCGGACGGTCCCCGGTAGGTCTCCGCCCTGCTGTCCGTGGAGGCGGGGCCGTCCCGGTAGAAGGACAGGTAGACCTCCATGTCGTAGTAGTCCTCGAACTTCCAGGCGATGTCGTGGTTGCGGTTGATGTCCACCCCGATCTTGGCCGGGTCGGGGTGGGACCGCCGGTTCTTGCGCCAGCCGGCACCGATCGGGTCGGACGGCGGGCTCAGCTGGTCGAAGAGCCGGCCGTCGGGGTTGATCAGCGGCGCGACGTAGAGGTCGACGCCGTTCAGGATCCGCTCCACCTCGACGGCCGGGATGGTGAACGGAGGGTAGTTCACCGTCGGCCCGGCCGGGAGCGGCCGGCAGGACGACGCGGGGAAGACGATGTCGGCGCCGGTGGTGCGGCTCACCAGGAGGTTCTGCGCGAAGTGGACCAGCGCGTCCGGCGGCGCGGACTCGCGTGCGTGGACGCCACCGGTCAGCACCACGGCCGGACGGCCGTCCTGCGGTGCGTCCGCGATGCGGATGAAGTGGATCTCCCGGTCCTCGACGCTGCGGTTCGGGAACTCACCGAGCGTGCACAGGGCGGGGAAGGTGGCCGCGAGGTCGGCGAGCGCCGCCTCGATCTGGGCCGGTGTCTGCGGCACGGTCGGCGTGGCGTAGGGCGGGGGCATCGCTCACACCTCCCCGCGCTCGGTGTACCCCCGGCCGATCACGGCCGACATCCGGGCGTGGTGCTCGTCGACGTCCTCCGAGGAGAGCAGCACCGTTACCTGCGCACCCTGCGCGACCGCGGCCTCGACCGCCCGGTCGGACGCGTACGCCGCGACCTTGTAGCGGTAGTCGGAACGGGCCTCCAGGCTCGAACGCACCAGGTGGAGCTCCGCGATGCCCTGCACGGCGCGCAGCACATCCTCGGAGCCTTCGATCTGAACCAGGCTCACGACACTCACCACCTTGCCGGTGGCCCCGCTCGACGGCTGCGGTGCGTGAGCGCGGGACCGGGCTGCCCGCCGCGTCCGACGGGCCTCCGGGCCCGGCCGACCGGAGCCCGGGTACACAGCGTCACCGATGGCCCGCACCGGTTCGGGTGACGGAAGGTGACGATTCCGGAACACCGGAGCCGGGTTTCCCGCCGTCGGGTGCGGGGAACCCACGCACGCTTTCAGCCTGGCACACCGGGCCCCGGACGTAAACCGCCGTCGGCGGCCGGGGGCGCGGGCGGCGTCCGGTCCGACGGCTCGCCCGTGTCGGCGTGAACCGGACCGGCCTGGCCGGCGGCCCCGCAGGCGGCCCCTCGTTCGGCAAGCGGGTGGCCCCTCGTTCGCCTGGCGGGAGGCCCCATCGTTCGCCAGGGCTAGGGCCAGGGCCAGGGGGAGGCCCGTCAGCTCGGCGGCCTCCCGGCGGTGTGCCACGGCACGAAGGCGTTCGTCAGGCCCGCGAGGGCCGTCCGTAGCTCAGGGTGGTGGCGTAGCAGCACCGTGACCATGGTGTTGTCGTCGATCCAGGCCATGCCGGCCTTGGAGTACACCCCGGGGGTGTAGTACTCGGTGAAGAAGCGGTCGCTGTTCAGCCGCCGTGACGCCATCAGGACGAAGATGCGGAACGCGGTGTCGCTGAAGGCGAATCCGGTGGGCAGCTTCTCCGCGTACATCCCGACCGTCAGGTCGACCTTCTCGATGTCGCCCTCGTAGAGCCGCTCGATCTCCTCGGCCCACTCCGGGTTGTCCGTCAGCTCCTGGAAGTCCTGTGCGGGCTTCAGCCGCAGCAGCCGCCGGAACGCGTTGTAACGGGGGACGCCCAGCTCCCTGCTGCGCAGGATGTCGGTGGCCGCGAGGTCCTGCAGGTTCCCGTCCGGACGCCGGTACTCCTGCAGGAACCTCGGGAAGTTGTGCAGGGTGACCAGGCCCGGCGGGAGCGTGCCGAAGCTGTACAGCAGGTCGGCCGTCCGCAGGGTCCCGAGGACCTTCAGCGCGTCGGGCCCCGAGATGTCACGGAACGTGCACTGCCGCAGGCCGGCGTCGTCGTCGGCGGACCGCAGGGGCCAGTCGTCGCGGACGAGCGGGTGCATGCGGTAGACGGCCACGAACTCCTCGGTGAGGGAGTAGGGGACGCCGTAGTGGTCGGTGCCGCCTCCTGGGATGCCGCTGACGACCTCGCTCCCGCTGATCCGGCCGAACAGCCTGTGCACGCGCTCGCCCGCGACGCCCCACCAGTTGGCCCGCAGGGCGGCGACGGTGGTGGGGTGGCTGATCACGGCCGGCGTCCACTCCACGGTGTGGATCTTGGCGAGGAGTGCGGCGTTGACGAGCCGGGCCCGCTGGAACAACTCCTCGTCGTCCCAGGACGGGTAGGCGCCGTGCAGGTGGTCGCAGATCGCGTTGTGCTCCCGGACGAAGAGGTCCTGCATCAGGGCCAGGCCCAGCCAGAAGCCGGGAATGCGGGAGGGGTCACGCGAGGGGTCCGCGGAGAACGGGGTCTGTCCGTTGTCCGACACGTGCAGCTTGCCCAGCTCTCCGGTGCGCAGCAGGCGCTGTTCGGTCCCGTCGCTGCCGTAGAGCTGGGAGGCGTCCCACCAGTGGGAGGAGACGTTGACGCGGGTGTCGGGGGTCCCGGCGGGGGCGTGCGGGTCCCGGGTCGGGTCGTCCGGTGTCCGCATGATCCGCATCGGCCGCTCGGGCCACGGGTCGTCGTCCAGCAGCGGCACCTCCCACGGGTGGTCGGTGGGGCTCGTACCGTGGCTGAACCAGTCGCGGATCATGAACTGCAGCCAGGCGGCGACCAGCGAGTTGACCGACTCGGCCGCGATCAGCTCGTGCCGGGTGAGCAGGGCGAGGCTGACCTCGCGCGGGTTCGGCCTGGACAGGACGGACTCGGGCGTGGCCGGGGCGATCCGGTCCAGCGGGACGTTGCGACCGAAGCGGGTGCCCGCCATGCCCATCCGGGGCTCGCCGAGGTCGTTGTGGCTGCCGTCGGCGGTCCGGTTGACCCGCTGTTTCGCGGACGCGGGTGCGGGGGTCGGTGGATCGACGGAGGGGAGCCGGCCGGTGTCGTGGAGGTTCTGCTGCCGCAGTCTGACCCGCAGTCCGAGGAGGGTCAGCAGGCCCGGGGCGACCGGCAACCGGTCCCAGCCGATGCGTCGGTCGACGTACTCGGAGGCGCTGGTGATGATCCGCCAGGGGAGGGAGGTGCGGTAGCCGCCGCCGGTCGGGGCCGGGGCGGAGCGGCGGGAGTCGCGGGGCGTAGTCATGATGACTCCCCGTAAGTGCGGTGACGTGTTGTGGTGCTGGGGGACGGGGTGCCGGGAGTCGGCGCGGGCCCATGGCAGGGGCGATTCCTCTGTGGACGCTCAATTCCACGATAGGAGGGCCGTCGTCCACCCGCGCGTCGGGCTTCCGGCGGGCCGGGTGCGGCGGGTCCCACCGCAGCGTCGTCGGGCGGGTGGGGCAGGAGGGGGTCGGGGCACGCCGGGAGACCGGGCTCGGTGACGGCGTCGACGGTGGCGGTGTCGACGGTGACGGCGGCGGTGATGACCCGGCCTGGCAGGTGCCAGGCCAGGTGCTCGTTCAGTCGGGCTAATGCGAGCCGGATGTCCCCTATCTGCTGGTATCACCCGCTCTATGCTCGCGAGGACCGCCCCCCACGGTCCAGGGAGATCACCGTGCACCGCTCCGTCACTGCCGGCGCCGCCGCCGCAGCTCTGCTGGCGCTCAGTGCCTGCTCCTCGAGCGGTTCGAGCGGTTCGAGTGGCTCGTCGAGCCCCGCCGCCTCCGCCTCGGCCTCGTCGGCGGTCACCGGCACGGTGACCGTCTTCGCCGCCGCCTCACTGAAGAACACCTTCACCCAGATCGGCAAGATGTTCGAGGATGCGCATCCCGGCACCAAGGTCGTCTTCAACTTCGGCGGCAGCGACACCCTGGCCGCCAGCATCGTCAACGGCGCACCGGCGGACGTGTTCGCCTCCGCCAGTCTCGCCACCATGAGGACCGTCACCGACAAGGGCGACGCGGCCGGCACTCCCACCGTCTTCGTCGGCAACGGGCTGGAGATCGCCGTCCAGCCCGGCAATCCCCTGCACATCACCGAGCTGCAGGGCCTCGCCAACCCCTCGGTCAAGGTGGTGCTCTGCGCGAAGACCGTCCCCTGCGGCGCCGCCGCCCAGACCGCGCTCGCGGCGGGCAACGTCACGGTCACGCCCGTGAGCTACGAACAGGACGTCACCGCCACGCTCACGGAGGTCGGGCTGGGCGAGGCCGACGCCGGGCTCGTCTACCAGACCGATGTCAAGGGCGCGGCCGGAAAGGTCGACGGCGTGAACTTCCCCGAGGCCGCCTGCGCGATCAACAAGTACCCGATCGTGACGCTCGCCCATCCGTCGCGGTGAAGCACCGGGTGCGGTCGGGGCACCTGACCCCTACGCCGTTGTCCGCGGTCAGCCGCGGGCAGCGGCGGCCAGCGAGGTGATCGCCTCGGCGACGTCCTCCGGTGATGCCGGCACGGTGAGCTGTGCGGCGTCGTCGAGGCCCGGGTGGGAGCCGACGCGCACGGAGTGTTCCGCGTTCCGCAGGGTCTCAGGATGCTATCCGCCGACCGATGCGGTCACGCGTTCGGGCGGTGGCCGGTTCGCGGGTGCCGGACGCGCACGGGACGAGGGCAGGGTGTCGCGCCTCGTTTCCGCGAGCCCGGCGCCACGCGTCGACCTCCGGCTCGATCCGGGTGGAGCCGTTCTTCGTGAACGGCTGCCGGCGCCGGTGGGCCGCTGGGATACTCGGCCCATGCCTGCAGAGGTGGAGCCTGAGCGGACGTCAGAACAGCAGCCGGTCCAGGTGAGGGGCGACGTCCGGGTCGACCCGGGTGGCGTCGACCACTTCGACGGGAGCGCCTGGGGGCCGGGCCGGGCGATGCCGTACCGGGCGGTGCCGGACCGGTGCCCGCATTCTGAGCTGCCCGCGGCGGCCGGGGTCGTGACGGGACGCACCGGCCGTGGCGTGCCCGGACTCGCGGTCACCGGAGTCGTCCGGCCACCACGCCCCGCCGTCGCGGCCGCGGGCCGAGCGGAAGCGGTGGGCGTGTGACCGGCCGGCCGGCGTCCGTGTTGGCCCCGGCGCTGCGCGTGGGGCTCGGGCTGATGGCGGCCCTCGCCGCGTTGGTGGTCGTGGTCCTCGGGTTCCGGTATGCCGGCGAGGGCGAGCCCGGCAGGGTGGACGCGCGGGTCCGGGCGGCGGTGGACGGGGTGGGGCCGCCGTGGCGGCACGCCGCGTTGGCGATGGACTCCCTGGGGGAGCCGGTGGGAGCCGCGACGCTGGTCGCTGCCATCGTGACGGGCTGCCTGCTGCTCCGGCGGCCTCGGGCGGCGGTGTTCGTCGTTGCCGGCGTCGGCATCGCGGTGGGGACGACGACGCTGCTCAAGCACCTGGTGGGGCGCACCATCCACGGTGGGTACCTGTCCTACCCGAGCGGGCACACCGCCTTCGCCACCGCGCTCGCCCTCGTGGTGGCGATGCTCGCGACCCGCCGCCGAGGCCGGGACGGGCCCGGCCTCGGCGGGACGGCCGGCACCCTGCTCGTGCTCGCCGCGGCTCTGGTCGCCGGCGCCGCCATGGGCTGGGCGCAGGTCGCTCTGGACGCGCACTACCCGACCGACGTCCTCGGCGGCTGGTGCACCGCGCTGGCGGTGGTACCGGGGACCGCGTGGCTGGTCGACCGGATGGCCGACCGGCCGGCCGAAGCCGGTCGGCGTGAGCGTCGCTGACGTGACATGACGTGACGTCACATCATGTGATGTGACGTCACGCCAGCCGTCGGAACACGGGCTTCACCGGCCGCCCGGCGAGCCAGGGGGTGGGGTCGGCGGCGTCCAGCGCCTTCCGGTACACGGCGCAGGCCCGGGCCACCACGTCGACGGTGCGGTCGATGTCGTCGTCGCCGAGCGCGCTGCTCACCACGAACGACGGTGCCAGCACACCGCCCGCGAGGAGCCGGCGCAGGAACAGGGTGCGGTACTGCTGCGAGGGCTGCCGGTTCTCGTCGAGGGTGGCGAAGACCAGGTTGCTGGACCGGCCCCGCAGGACGAGGTGGTCGCCGACGCCCGCGCCTGCCGCGGCCTCGCGGACACCGGCGGCCAGCCGCTCGCCGAGGGCGTGCAGCCGAGCGGTGACGCCCTCCTCGACGTAGGTGGTCTGCACGGCCATCGCGGCGGCCAGCGAGTGCGTTTCCGCACCGTGCGTGGTGGACAACAGGAACACCCGGTCCCCGGAGTGGCGCAGCCCGCCCCGCTCCATCAGGTCGCGGCGCCCGGCCAACGCGGAGACGGCGAAGCCGTTGCCCAGCGCCTTGCCGAACGTGGAGAGGTCGGGGACGACGCCGTACAGGCCCTGGGCGCCCGCCTCGGACCAGCGGAAGCCGGTGATCATCTCATCGAAGACCAGTACGCAGCCGTGCCGGTCGGCCAGCTCGCGCAGGCCGGCGAGGTAGCCGGGCGGCGGTTCGGTGTGGCCGGCGGGTTCGAGGATCAGGCAGGCGATCTCGTCCCGGTACCGGGTGAGCAGCTCCTCCGTGGCGGGCAGGTCCCCGTAGGGGAACGCCACGGTGAGCTCGGTGGTCGCGGCGGGGATGCCGGCGTCCATCGGCGTGGTGCCGATGAACCAGTCGTCGACCGAGAAGAACGGGTGGTCGCCGCAGACGGCCACCCGCGACCGCCCCGTGACGGCGCGGGCCAGGCGCACCGCGGCGGTGGTGGCGTCGGAGCCGTTCTTCGTGAACTTCACCATCTCGGCGGTCGGCACCGTGGCCAGGAAGCGTTCCGCGGCCTCCAGCTCCACGACGGACGGCCGGACGAAGTTGCTGCCGCGCTCCAGCTCCCGGCGTACCGCCTCGACCACGCGCGGGTGGGCGTGGCCGAGGCTGACCGAGCGCAGGCCGGAGCCGTACTCGATGTAGCGGTTGCCGTCGACGTCCCACACGTGGGCACCGCGGCCGTGGCTGATCACCGGGGCCAGGTGCTCCGGGTACTGGTCGTCGCCCTTGGCGTAGGTGTGGGCGCCCCCGGGGACCAACGCGTGCAGCCGCTCGTTCGCCGCCCGTGACCGGGGCAGGCTGAACTCCTCGGTGTGTCCGGTGTCCACGCCGACCTCACCCCTCCCGGTGTCGCAGGACTTCGGCGAGGCCCGGTGCCTCTCTGTCCCGCTTGGACACCGAGACGGCCGGCAGCGGCCAGGGGATGGCGAGTTCCGGGTCGTCGAAGGCGATCGTCACGTCCTCGGCGGGATCGTGCGGGCGGTCGATCCGGTACGAGACGTCGGCGGTCTCGGTGAGCGCCTGGAAGCCGTGCGCACACCCCGCCGGGATGTACACGCTCACCTGCGTCTCGCCGGACAGCTCGAAGAAGGCGCGGTTGCGGTAGGTCGGCGAGTCCGGCCGCAGGTCCACGACGACGTCGAAGACCCTCCCGTAGGAGCACCGCACCAGCTTGGCCTCGCCGGCGCCGGAGCGCAGGTGCAGGCCGCGCAGCACGCCTCCGACCGAGCGGGACACGCTGTGCTGGACGAAGGCGTCCGGGTCGAGGCCCACCGAGCGGATGACGTCGGCGTCGAAGGTGCGGCAGAAGAAGCCGCGCTCATCGGCGTACGGCGTCGGCTCGAACAGGTACGCGCCGGCGATCGCCGGGACTTCGGTCACCTTCATGGGGCCTCCCGCAAGGCGTGGGTCTGGGCGTGGGCGTGGGCGTGGTCAGCCGGGAAGAGGGCCGCGGTCAGGGCGGTGAACTGGTGCTCCAGGCGCCGGGCGGCGGCCAGGTTCCGCTCGGTGAGGGTCCGCCGCAGCTCCGCCGATCTCTTCTCCAGCTCCCGGAACTGCTCCAGCAGCCGGTCGGCGTCGACCTCGCGCGCCGGGTGGCAGTACGCGCCGAGGCCCATGTCCGCCATCAGCGCCTCGCTCTTGGTCGCGTAGCAGAGGGCGAGCACCGGCGTACCGGTCTTCAGCGCGCAGATCAGGTTGTGGTAGCGGACCGCCACCACGGTGTCGGCGGCCGCCATCTCCGCCATCAGGTCGGCCAGCGAGGCCGGTTCGGCGGCGGTGACCAGCGGCGAGTCCACCGCGTCGAGGACGGCGGTGACGACCGACGCGTCGCAGTCGTCGCCGGTGAGCAGCCGGACCGGCCGGCCCTCCGCGACCAGCGCCCGGACGAAGTGGATCGTCCCGTCCAGGTAGCGCCGGTGGATCTCCTCGGCCCGGGCGCGGTCGTCGTTGCCGCCGTGGAAGTCCATCACGCCGAGGCAGACCCGGCCGGGCGGGGACGACGGCGGGCCGGCCGGTCGTGTGCCGGCCGACGGGGTCGGCAGGGAGAACGCGAGGTCGGGGTAGACCTCGTCGCGGGCGGTGTCCACGCCCATCGCCCGCATCGCGTCGCGGGACGGGGCGTCCCGGTACGACCGGTACGCGGCCAGCCGCGCGGACCAGCGCACCAGGGCCCGGGTCGGCCGGTTGCGGATCTCGGCGGCGCCGACACTGACCAGCGCGACCCGGGTGCCCAGCAGCCGGCCGCTCGCGCAGAGCAGGAACAGCGCGTACGGGAAGCCCCACGGCCGCAGTGGCAGGGTGGCCTCCAGGACGCCCATGCCCGGCACGATCACCACGTCGTGCCGGCGCACCCAGGCGGCGGTGCGGACGGCGTCGACGAGTTTGCCCACGCCCTTCGCCGCGATCGCGCCCCCCCGCGACGCGGTCCGGTACTCCGCGCGGTTCCAGTGCAGTCGCGTGGCGGGGATCCCGAACCGGGCCGTCACGGCCTCGGGCCCGCCGCACAGCGCGTCCACGACCGCCTCCGGGTGTTCGGCGCGCAGGTACCCGAGCACGGCCTCCAACGACCCGTCGTTGCCGAGGTTGCCGGAGCCGAGCAGCCCGAACACCCCGACCCGCACCGGGTTCGCGTGCGCGGACGTCATGTCTGCCGCCCCTCGCGGCCGGCCACGAGGGCGTCGACGGAGACGGTGAGCCCGGCCGGGTCGACCGGGGCGCGGTCCTCGACCCGTTCGCCCGCGCCCGGCCGGGCCCGGCTGCTCAGCCACGCGGCCAGGTGGCGGTAGCAGGCCCGGCGGTCGGACGGGGACAACGGCGCCCGCCGGACCGCGGAGACGAAGCCCCAGACGTACTCGGCGAGCAGCCGGGGCGTCGGGTGCAGCGCGCCCGCCCGGCGCGGGTCCAGGTTGACGCACCGGGAGCGTTTGGAGGGGTTCGCCCGCTCGGCGCGGGTGGGGTGGTCGCGGCGGAAGTACAGCAGCTCCGGCACCTGGTGGAAGGGTCCGTGCAGGCCGATCTCGGTGACGAACGTGCGGTCCGCGTGGTGGTAGCTGTCCATCGGTTTCACCCGGCGCAGCACGTCGGCCCGCAGCACCCCGTAGAAGTCGTCGCCGCCGGGCTCGAACAGCATGCTGCGGAAGCGCTCCGGCGCGTGCGGCGAGGCGGTGGCGAGCGTGTACTCGTAGGGGACCTTCACCTGGCCGTCGCCGTCGACGACCGCCTGGTCGGCGTGCGCGAGGATCACGTCCGGCCGCTCGTCCAGCGCCTCCACGCAGCGCAGCAGCAGGTCCCGGCCGTACAGGTCGTCGTGCGAGGCCCACTTGAACAGCTCGCCGCGGGACTCGGCGAACACGTGGTTGTGGTTCGGCGTGGCGCCGATGTTCCGGGGCAGCCGGAGGTACCGGATGCGCGAATCCCGCGTGGCGTACCGGCGGCAGATGTCCTGCGTCGCGTCGGTCGAGGCGTTGTCGGAGATGATCAGCTCGAAGTCCTCGTAGGTCTGGCCGAGCAGGGCGTCGAGCGACTCGGCGAGGTACTCCTCGCCGTTGTACACCGGCAGGCCGATGCTCAGTCTGGGTCGGGCGGTCATGAGGTCCTCACTTCCGGGGTGCCGTCCTCTACTTCGGGGGTGGGGGCGCTGTGGTGCTCGCGCAGGGCGGACCGCAGTTGCAGCCACCACACGGCCGAGCCGCTGACGGTCGCGGCGGCGACGCCCCAGGCCGAGCCGGTCGTGCCGGCGGCGGCCGCCCCGCCGAGCCCGCCGCCGGCGTAGCAGGCGGAGGCGAACAACTGGCAGCGCAGACTGCGCCGGGCCGCGCCGAGCGCGCGCAGCCCGGCCGCCGCGCCGGTGCCGAGGCCCGCGCCCGCGACGCCGAGGGTGATCGGCACGATGAGCTCCGAGGCGGAGTGCCAGACGCCGCCGAGCACCAGCTCGCCGAGCCGGCCGGGTACGAGCAGCAGCGCCGTGCCCCAGAGCAGTGCGCCGGCGGCCTGGCCGCCGCCCAGCAGGAGGCAGAACCTGCCGAGCCGTTGCGGGGCCCGCCGCAGCACCCGGGCCGCCTCGGGGACGGTGACCAGCGAGAGCCCCATGAGCACCGCCAGGAAGGGGCCGAGCAGGAGCTCGGCGCCCCGCACCGCACCCACCGCGCCGACCCCGACGATCGCGCCCAGCCCGTACGCCCGCAGCTGGCTCGCGCCGCTGAGGCTGACGTTCTCGACCAGGTACCGGTAGCCGAGATCGCGCTGCTCGCGCAGCCATCCGGCCGCTTCGGCCGGCCGGGGCCGGATGCCGGACTGGAGGCAGCCGTACCCCGCCGCCACCGTGGCGGACGCGCCCCAGGCGAGCACGAAGGCGGCCACGCTGCCCACCCGGGCCGCCACGACCATGGCGGGGACGAGCGCGACGCCCCACACGACGTCGTTGACGAACGCCTTCCGCCCGGCGCCGGCGGCGAAGAACGAGAACCGCCAGGCGTCCTGGAGCAGCAGCCCCGGCACCATGACACCGAGGGCGGCGAACGCGGACCCCACGCTGCCCCCGAAGCCGAGCCCGGCCACCAGGCTCACCGCGCCGATGACCGCGCCGACGCCCAGTGCGGTACCGGTCGAGCGG
Source organism: Kitasatospora sp. RG8 (assembly GCF_017813315.1). NCBI lineage: Bacteria > Bacillati > Actinomycetota > Actinomycetes > Kitasatosporales > Streptomycetaceae > Kitasatospora > Kitasatospora sp. RG8. The sequence goes on along the minus strand of NZ_JAGIYX010000015.1, from coordinate 28,443 downwards.
GCCACCGCCCCGCGCCAGGACGCGTCCGGCACGCCGCTGAAGCGCACCACGAGCGGATCGGTGGCCAGCCCGCGGGAGACGTTGAGCACCACGCCGTACGTCACCCAGGCGAGGCTGAACATGCCGAACGCGGTCACCCCCAGCGAGCGGGCCACGAAGACGCCCACCACGAAGTTGCTGACGCTGGAGGCCGCCTGGTCGGCCAGCCCCCAGGACAGCCGGCCGACGAGGGCCCGCCTGGCGCTGCGCCGGGCCGCTCCGGGCGCCTGCTCCGGTGTCGCCTGCTCCGGTGTCGCCGTCGACGGTGTCGCCTGCTTCGGTGTCGCCGTCGACGGGGCCGTCGCCTTCGTCCCCCCGGTGGTCATCGGCGTCATGCCTTGATCAGCCCGGCGCCGTGCAGGGCGTCGGCCGCGGCGGCGACGGTGTCGAACGGCAGCCCGGACCGCTCGGCGACGTCCAGCAGACCGTGCTCGCCGTCGGAGAGGCTGAGCACCCAGAGCATGGCCAGCTGTGCCTGCTTGGCGTCGCTGCGGCCGCCGAGCGAGTCGTACAACCCGCGCCGGCCCAGCTGCGGTTCGCCGTACGGGCTGAGGTTGAGGTACCGCCGGTTGCGGTCGAGGACGGCGAACGCCTCGCGGCAGACCGCGAGGGTGTCCGCCATCGCCTCCGGGGAGACGAAGTCCGGGTTGTCCGCCGACGTGTGGTACTCGGGGTACCCGGCGTACGGGGTGCGGCTGAGCGAGCCGACGCCGAGGTCGAACCCGGGCGAGCAGTACTGCCGCTCGTCGTAGCCGTACGGCGTGAACTCGGTGATGTGGTGCGGTCGTTCGGTTGCGCGCAGGACGTGCCGCAGAACCCGGTCGATCTCCGCGTCGCCGCGCCTGCTCTGCTTGTACGTCAGCCGGCCCCGGTCGCCGGCGCAGGCCAGCACCAGCCCGTGCTTGACCCGGTCCACCCGCTCCGCGTTGCGGGCCAGCCAGGTGATCGCCCCGATGGTGCCGGGCGCGAAGATGAACCGGTAGGTGTGGTACGGCGTCCGCTGCGCCAGCTCCCGCGCCAGGAAGGTCGCCACCGCGACGCCCGCCAGGTTGTCGTTGGCCAGCGACGGGTGGCAGACGTGGCAGGAGACGATCACCTCGTCGGTGACCTGCCCGGGGACGACGTGCTCGGCGTAGGTGAGGTGGCCGTCCGCGAGCGTGGAGTCGATGCGCACCTCGTAATCGCCGTCCGGCATCGCGTCCAGGGTCTCCTGGGCGAGGCAGAACCCCCAGTCCGGCGTGTAGTAGCTGGTGCGGTACGGCACCCAGGTCGGGTGGTCGGGCAGGGTGTGCAGGTGCCCGCGCAGCTCGGCCAGCGGCATGGTCGCCGCCACCGGGACGCTGTAGCCGAGCACGTGCAGGCTGGACGCGGCGAAGTCGACGACCCGGCGGCCGGCGGTGTCGGCGATGTACGCGTCCCGGATGTTCCACTCCTGGGGCACCGTCCAGTCGAGCACCGGCGTCCCGGTCGGCACCTCGTGCACCTCCAGCGGGACGTACTCGCCGACGATGTCCAGGGTGGCGCGCACGCCGTCGCCGGTGATGCTCCGGCAGAGCGGGTAGAGCCGCTCCACCAGCGCGTGCATCTCCTCGCCGGCCGTGGTCATCGGCGCCACCGCAGGGTGTCGTCGACGGTGCCGGCGCCGGACGCCGCGCGCAGCACGGCCAGCCGGGTGAAGCGCTGCTCGAAGGACTCCCGGGTGAGCCCGAACTCCCGGTAGGCATCGGCGAGTTCGAGTGCACCCCGCTTCACCGTCCACTCGCACTCGAAGTCGGGGACCGCGGCCCGGAAGCGGGAGAAGTCCACCCGGTAGGAGCGGGGGTCGGCGCCGGCCTCCCCGGTGATCCGTACCTTCGAGCCCTCCACCGCCTCGGCGACCAGCTCGGCGATCTCGGCGACGGTGACGTTGTTGGTCTCGCTGCCGATGTTGAACGCCTCGTCGTGCACCGCCTCCCGCGGCGCGACCAGCGCGGCCGCGAAGGCCCGCGCGATGTCGGCGGCGTGCACCAGCGGGCGCCAGGGGGTGCCGTCGGAGAGCACCAGCACCTCGCCGGACAGCAGCGCGTGGCCCACCAGGTTGTTCAGCACGATGTCGGCGCGCAGCCGGGGCGAGTAGCCGAAGGCGGTGGCGTTGCGCATGAACACCGGGCTGAAGTCACCGTCGGCCAGGTCGTGCAGGTCGTCCTCCACCCGCACCTTGGACTCCGCGTACGGCGTCACCGGGCGCAGCGGGGCGTTCTCGGCCACCAGCTCGTCGCCGCCGGCGGCGCCGTAGACCGAGCAGGTGGACGCGTACAGGAAGCGCCGCACCCCGGCGTCGCGGGCCAGCCGGGCCAGCCGCACGGAGGCGTGGTGGTTGATGTCGTAGGTGAGGTCCGGCGCCAGCGAACCCAGCGGGTCGTTGGACAGCGCGGCCAGGTGGATCACGGCGTCCACCCCGGCCACGTGGTCGGCCGTGACGTCGCGCAGGTCCACCCGGTGCCCCGGCGGGTCGGCGGGCGTCGGGCCGAGGACGCAGTCCGCGAACAGGCCGGCGTCCAGCCCGACGACGTCGTGCCCGGCGGCCGCGAGGACCGGGGCCATCACGGTGCCCAGGTAGCCCTGGTGTCCGGTCAGCAGTACGCGCATGGGTCATCCCCTCCGGTCGGGAGTGCCGAGATCGAGTGTGACTTTGGTGAGGGCGAACGCCTCGGCGTAGCGCTCGTGGCATTCGATGCCGCGGATCCGCGCCAGCCCGAGGAAGGCCTCCCGGTCGTACCAGGGCCGGTGCCGCTGCGAGGGGTAGTGCTCCTGCAACAGCCGCACCTTCTCCTCGGCGACCTCCGGGGACAGCGGCTGGTACGCCGTCGGACGGCCGAGGTCGCCGTCCCACTTGACGATCTCGTAGCCGAGCACGAGGTGGTCGCGGAACGCGGTGGTCACCAGCTGCGCCAGTCCGCGGTGGTCCTGGTGCGCGTCCTCGGTGCGCGGTGCGAGGACCAGCTCCGGCTCGGTCCGCCCGCGCAGCTCCTCGACCGAGGCCTTGGCCTCGTCCCAGTGCGCGGGCAGCCGGCCGTCCGGCAGCTTGAGCACGGTCAGGTGCAGATCGGCGTCAGGACAGAAGGCGGCGAGGGCGTCCCGCTCCTCCTGCTCCCGCTCGCCGCCACCGCCGGAGAGCACCAGCGCGTCGACCCGCAGGCCCGGCCGCGCGCGGCACATCGTCAGCAGCGTGCCGCCGGCGCCGATGGCGATGTCGTCGCAGTGCGCCCCCAGCGCGACGATCCGGTCCGGGCGCCCGGCCCCGAGCCGGATCACGCGGACCCCGCCGCGGCTCCGGCCCGGCTTCCGGGCACGCGCGCCGCCTCGGCGCCGCGCTCCCACACGGCCCACGGGCGGTCGCCCCGGGTGTAGGCGGCGTCGAGCGCGGCCCGCTCCTTCACGGTGTCGGTCGGCTTCCAGAAGCCGCGGTGCCGGTGCGCCACCAGCCGGCCGTGCTTGGCCAGTCCGGCGCACCCGTCGGCGACCAGGTCCCCGTTCTCCGGTATGTGGTCGAAGACCTCCTGACGGAGCACGAAGTAGCCGCCGTTCTCCCACAGCGGCAGTTCGCTCACCGCGGTGATGCCCCCCACCAGGCCGTCCTCGCCCAGCTCCACGCAGTGGAACGACTGCTGCGGCGGCACCACCATCATCGACGCACCGGCGTCGCGCTCGGCGAACCGGTCGATCATCTCCGGCAGCGGGGCGTCGGTGAGCACGTCGGCGTAGTTGGCGAGGAACATCTCGTCGCCGTCCAGGTGGTGGCGCACCCGGCGCAGCCGCTCCCCGATCGGCGACTCGATGCCGGTCTGCGCGAAGGTGATCGTCCAGGAGGCGATGTCGGTGGAGAGCAGCTCCGTCCGGCCCCGGCGCAGCACGAAGTCGTTGGAGGTGGTCTCCTCGTAGTTGAGGAAGAAGTCCTTGATGTGGTGGGCCCCGTACCCGAGGCAGAGGATGAACTCGGTGTGCCCGTAGTAGGCGTAGTAGCGCATCACGTGCCAGATGAGCGGCCGCGGGCCGACCATCGCCATCGGCTTGGGCACGTCGTCGGAGGCTCCGCTGCGCATGCGCAGCCCGTAACCGCCGCAGAACAGGACGACCTTCACGGCTTGACCTCGACAATGCTGAGTTCCGGGATGGGGAAGACCAGCCGGCCGCCCCACTCGTGCACGAAGGACAACTGCTCGACCAGCTCGGCCCGCAGGTTCCACGGCAGGACGAGGACGTAGTCCGGCCGGTCGACGGCGATCTGCTCGGGCGGCAGGATCGGGATCCGGGTACCCGGGGTGAACCTGCCGTGCTTGTAGGGGTTCCGGTCGACCGTGTACGGGAGCAGGTCGGGCCGGATGCCGCAGTGGTTGAGCAGGGTGTTGCCCTTGCCCGGGGCGCCGTAGCCGACGACCGTCTCGCCGCGCTCGGCCGCGTCGACGAGGAAGCGCAGGAGGTCCCGGCGCACCTTGGCCACCCGGGCGGAGAACTCGGTGTACCCGGAGAGCTCCTGCAGCCCGGCGGCCTTCTCCCGGTCCAGCACCTCGGCCACCCGCCGCCCCGGCTCGCCGGCCACCTCGGCCGGCCGGGCCCACAGCCGGATGGAGCCGCCGTGCGTGGGCAGCAACTCGACGTCCACGAGCGCGAGTCCGCCGCTCGCCAGCGCCCGGGCCGCGGACGCGACCGTGTAGTACTGGAAGTGCTCGTGGTAGATCGTGTCGTACTGGTTCTCCTCGATCAGGGTCAGCAGGTGCTGCACCTCGATGGAGACCCAGCCGTCGTCGGCGACCAGGGCGCGCAGCCCCCGGGTGAACCCGACCACGTCGGGGATGTGCGCGTACACGTTGTTGGCGACGACCAGGTCCGCCGGGCCGTGCTCGGCGCGGACGTCCGCGCCGGTGGCCGGGTCGAGGAAGGCGGTGAGCGTGGGCACGCCCTTCTCCCGCGCGGCCGCACCGACGTTGACCGACGGTTCGATGCCCAGGCAGCGGATGCCCCGCTCCACCACGTGCCCGAGCAGGTAGCCGTCGTTGCTCGCGACCTCGACCACGAAGGCCTCGGAGCCCAGGCCGAGCCGCCGGACGGCGCCGTCGACGAAGGTGCGCGCGTGCTCCACCCAGGAGGTCGAGTACGAGGAGAAGTACGCGTACTGGGTGAACGTCTCCTCCGGCGTGATCAGCGGCGGGATCTGCGCCAGCCAGCAGTCGGTGCAGACCCGCAGGTGCAGCGGGTAGGCCGGCTCGGGCCGGTCCAGCTGGTCCGCGGCGAGGAAGCTCTCGCACGGCGGGGTCGCCCCCAGGTCGACGACGCTCCCCAGCGCCGTCGAGCCGCAGAGTCGGCATCGTGTCATCTACTGCCCCCATTCCTGCCCGCGCGGGGTGCCCCGGCGCGGGCCAGCGTTTCCGTTCCCTGTCGGCGGCGCGTCGTCCGCGCCGCCGGACCGCCCCGCGATCACGGTGCGGTACTCCTCCACCAGGCGCTCCAGGCCGACGACCGGGCTGAAGGCCCGCTCGTAGTGGCGCCGGGCCGTGCGGCCCATCTCCTGGTTGCCGGCGGTGTCGGCCGTGACCCGGCGCAGGCAGTCCGCGAGCGAGGCCTCCTCGCCCGGCCGGTGCAGCAGCCCGGTCACCCCGTCCTCGACCAGCTCGACGAAGGCGCCGTGACCGGCGGCGACGGCCGGGACCCCGGCCGCCATCGCCTCCGCGACCACCAGCCCGAAGGTCTCCGGCGCCAGCGAGGGCGCCACCACGGCCACCGCGCGGGTGACCGCCTCCCGGCACCGGGCCGGGTCGTACAGGCCGACGTAGCGCACGTCGTCGCGGCCGGCCGCCCAGGCCGTCACCTCGGCCTCCAGCGGCCCGGCGCCGGCCAGCACGAGCGGCACGCCCACCCCGCCGCCCGCCGCGATCCGGTCCCAGGCGGCCATCAGCAGCCGCACGCCCTTGGGCTCCGCGAGCCGGCCGAGGAACAGCAGGTGCTCACCGGCGCCCGTACGGCGGCTGCCCGGCTCGGGCACGAAGTTGTGCTTCACCACCAGCCGTTCGGCCGGCATGCCGGAGCGCACCAGGACGTCGCGCTGCGCCGCCGAGATGCAGAAGAACCGCTCCACCCCGGACCACCACCGCCGCCGGTTGACCGACAGGCTGACCGCGAGCGGCACCGTCGCCAGCCGGGAGTTGCGGTAGCAGCCGTGCCGCACGGCGGGCAGCACGACCTTCGACCCGACGCACTCGCCGCACGCCCGGCCGTCCCGGTGCAGGGTGCCGGGCGGGCAGACCTGGGTGTAGTTGTGCAGCGTGGCGACGACGGGCACGCCGGCGTCGGCGCAGGCGGCGAGCACCGACGGCGACAGCAGCGGGAAGACGTTGTGGACGTGCACCACGTCCGGCCGCTCGCGGCGCAGCCGGGCGGTGAGCTCCGCGCGGACCGCCGGGTTCCACGGCACCAGGAGCGGCACCGCGACCTTCCCCGGCAGGGACCGGCCGGCGATGGTGTCGCTGCGCCGTTCGAACAGGTCGACCCGGTGGCCGGCCGCGCGCAGCAGCCCCACCTCTTCGTCGACGACCCGGTTCTCCCCGCTCGGCTGCGCCGAGGAGTAGCGGTTGTGCACCACGAGGACGTGCACGGTCAGTTCACCTCCCGTTTCCGGTCCCGGCGCGGGTTGCGTCGGCGCGGGACCACGAGCGTCGTCAGGGGCGTCGCCTCGGCGGGCGTGGCGAGCAGCGAGGCGGCCAGCGCCAGGTGCAGCAGGTACGGTGAGGCGTCGCCGAGCCCGGCCTCGGTGTACGAGGAGATCGCGACGTAGCTGATCAGGAAGATCGCGCAGGCCCGCTCCAGCGAGGGCGGGCGCAGCAGGGCGACGCCGCCCAGCACGATGAGGATCGCGGCCACCAGGGCGATGCCGACCAGGCCCTGCTCGTTGTAGACGGCCAGCCAGCTGTTGTCGATCGGCAGCCCGCCGAAGGACTTGTCGCCCAGACCGATGCCGAACGCCTCTTCGGGGACGGTCCGGGGCTGGGTGAGCAGGGCGTCCCAGACCTTGGCCCGGCCGGTGAGGTTGGAGAAGTTCTCCTTGCTCTGCCCGCGCATGAACCAGGTCTGCAGCGCGGAGGCGAACGCCACCGCGGCCACCGTGGAGCACACCAGTGCCCAGGTGAAGAACCGGCGGGCGGCGGCGCTGGTCAGGACGAGCGAGCAGATCGCCAGCGTCAGGCCGGCGAGCAGGCCGATCGTGGCCGTCCGGGTGTGGGTCATGGCGAGCAGGACGAAGGTCGGCACGATGATCATCGCCGCGCTCCGGCCGGTGGTCCGGCGGCCCAGCAGGAGCAGCACGGTCAGCCCGATGATCACCGCGGAGTACTGGCCGATCTGCGGCGGGGTGAGCGGCCACAGGGCGCCGACCAGCCGCCCGCCGTAGTACTCGGGCATGGCCGTGCCCGGGGAGATGACCAGGCCGGCGGCGACCGTCCAGAGCACCGCGTAGTACATCCGGATGTGGGTCCGGACGAACGTGAGGCCGCCGTCCCACCAGCGGCTGATCAGCCAGAGCGTGCCGACGAAGATGGCCAGCCGGGTGCAGCGGAACAGCGCCCCGAGCCCCACCTCCAGCTTCAGGCTGGAGATCAGGCTCGGCACCAGCAGCAGGGTGAGCAGGAACAGGAAGGCGCCGGCCCGGATGCGCAGCCGGAGGTTGAGCAGGAGCGCCAGCGCGAACGCGGAGACCAGCGCGCCCATGGTGGCCATCTGGATGAGGGAGCGGGGGAGGCGGACGATGGTCTTCGCCCCGGCGGAGCCGAGCGTGTTGAGGCCCAGCAGCGCCCAGACGATCCAGACGGCCTTCGGCGTGGCGTCGGGGCGCCGTCCAGCACCGGGCCGCGCCGCCGCCGCGTCCGGTCCGTCCGGTCCGTCCGGTCCGTCCGTCAGCCCGTTCAGCCCGTTCAGCCCGTCCCGCACCGGGCTCCCGCCCATCTCAACCACCGGCCCGTGCGGCGAAGGTGCTGCCCGCGTCCTGCCGGTACGGCAGGCCCTGCCACTGCCCGGGGTCGAGCGGCCGGCCCGGGTCGTCGGCGACGAAGGCCCACGGTCCGGTGTAGACGTTGTCGTGCCAGCGGTTGTCCTGCTTGAGGGTGATCGCCTCGGACACCCGCTTGCCCAGGTACGGGGACCAGTCCGGGTAGGTGCCGTAGTTGGAGAGCACCGCCATCCGGCCGCACTCCACCGAGCACTTGACCACGGCCGGGTCGAGGGCGAAGCGGTTGTCGTGGACGTCCACCCGCTGGGTCTTCCACCGGCAGTCGTCGTACAGCGGTGCGGTGTCGATCGCCGGTTTCGCGCACCGCCGGGCGTCCTTCACCAGCAGGGTGCAGTAGCCGGTCGAGGTGTTGGCCGGGCTGTTGCAGAACCGGTCGGCGTTCTCCCACAGGGTGATCCCGGACCAGTTGTCCTCCAGCACGTTCCGGTAGATCTCGATCCTGTCCGTGCGGGCCGGGATCCGCGGTTCGCCGCCGGCCTCCGACACGTAGACGGCCGCGTGCGGGAAGTTGTCGCCGTCGGCGGCGTGCCGGCGGCCTTCGACCCAGTTGTTCCGCCGGATCGTGTTGTTGCGGACCACCGCGTTGTAGCTGGTCTCGTACATCAGCGCGGCGCCGTCGTTGGCCTCCAGCACGTTGTCCTCGATGAGGAAGTCGTTGTTGTCGTTGTCCGCCCACAGCCCGGTGCCGCGGTTGTCGTGCACCCAGTTGCCGCGGACGTCGGCGCCGTTGACGGCCCAGAACTTGATGCCCCCGGTGCAGCCGCAGCCCGGCTGCTGCCGCTCCCAGTCGTCGGTGTTGTTGCCCACGATCTCGTTGCCCTCGACCACCAGGCCCTTGATGGTGTCGCCGGTCTTGTAGGCGTTCATCCCGTACTGGCCGTTGTCGCGCAGGCAGCTGGCGCGGACCTGCTGGCGGGCACCGGCCATCAGCCCGGCGCCGGAGTTGCCCTGGATCGTGGTGTGCTCGATCACCCACCCGTCGGCCATGTCGTGGTTGACCACGCCCTCGTCGTGCGGCGCGACGAAGCCCTGCACGGTCAGGTAGCGGATGGTGACGTCGGGGGAGGTGCCGCTGAACGCGTAGTTGTTGGTCTTCCCGCCGTCGAGCACCGCGCCCGGCGCGCCGAGGTAGGTGTCCCCCTCCTTGGTCATGACCTGGGCGTAGCGGTCCGGTTCGAGGGTGTGCCGGCCCGGGGCAAGCCAGAACGTGGTGTGCGGAGGGCTGTTCCTGGTCTTCACGGCCAGGTCGTTGACCACCGCGGGGTCGACCGTCACCGCGCCGGCCGGCGCGCTGCCCGGCCCGGCCGCGGGCTCGGCGCACACCCGGGCCACGGCCACGGCCGCGGCCGCGGGCCCGGACCGCGTGGCGGTCGGCTTCGCCGGGGCGTCCGACCCGCCCGTACAGCCGGTCGCCACCAGCAGGGCGAGCGCCAGCGTCGCGGCCGACGCCCACCGGTGCCGTCCGGTGATCCCCATCCGTCCCATCCGTCCCATCCGCCCCGTCACCACCCGTCCCACTAGCCGCGGAACCCGAGCACGGTGGTGAACCCCTGCGCGCCGTCGGTGAAGCCGGTGCCGACCAGCGTGGTGGCCGGCTCCTTGCGTCCGAAGCCGGCGGAGTACCAGCCCAGCGGCGGTCCGGTCTCGCCGCGGTGCGCCCGCCAGGTCAGCCGTCCGGGCAGGTCGAGCACCGCGGAGCGGTCCTCGCCGTCCCTTGTCCAGGTCAGCACGGCCCGGTCGCCCGTCAGGTCCGCGGTGACCGCCGGGCCGAGGTGGAAGGCCAGCCGTACCGCGCGGCGCGGGCCGCGCACCTCGTCGACGATCCGCAGCTCCCGGCTCGCGGCGGTCAGCTCCACCCGGCGGCGGTGCACCGACTGCCCGTAGCCGTCGTGCTCGGCGCACCAGCGGGCCACCCCCTCGGCGGAGGTGTCCGCGACCAGGACCCGGCTGCGGGCTTGCCGGGTCCACAGGAACGGGCCGCCGGAGGTGGACTGGTCCTCGCCGTCCAGCTCCAGGGTGTTGTGGCCCAGCGTCGACCGGAAGTACCGCCGCCACTCGGGCTGCCCGTGGTAGCAGTACGTCCCCGGGTCGGCGAGCACGTCGACCCCGTCCTGCCGCACCTCCAGGGACAACGCGTCCGCGTGGGCGTGCGCGGCGATGGACAGGAACCCGTGCGGACCGCCGTCGCAGCGGCACCAGATCCCGTCCGGGCCGCGCAGGACGGTCATCCCGGCGTCGGCGAAGTGGGCCCGCCGGCGCGCCGGCCGGTTAACCGCCGGGGTGCTCCCGCTCCTCCCGTACGGTCGCAGGAGCGCGGCCAGCAGCGGGGTGCGCACATCGGTGCCGGTCACCTCCGGCCACCAGGCGAGCCGGCCGAACACGGCCTCCCCGGTGGCCAGCAGCGAGGCCCAGCGGTCGGTGCCCGCGCCGTCCACGACCAGCCCGTGCCCGTCGTCCCCGTCGCCCTGGCGCGGCGGCCGCAGCCGGTCGTCCACGACGGCCGCGAGCGCGTCGGTCATCCGCAGCAGGACCAGCCGGACCGTCCTGGGGACGGGTACCGCGGCGGCGTCCGCCTCGGCCACCGCGGCCAGGCCGAGCTCCAGGACCAGCCCGTGGTACTCGCCGGCCAGTTCGCGGTTGAGGCCGGACGGGAAGGTGTTGGCGCGCAGGTTCCGTTCCAGCGACCGCAGCGCGCCCGTCCGCCAGCGCGCGGAGGACGGGAACCAGTCGAAGGCGCAGGCCGCGGCGAACTGCCCGGCCGCCTCGGCGATGACGTGGTTGTTCGCCGAGGACCCCCGGCTGGGGAAGGCGGCCAGCCAGCGCTGGTGGTGCCAGATCTGGTCCAGCGCCACCGGGTTGCCCTCGAACAGCCCCGCCGCGCCCGGCCAGCCGTCGAGCAGCCGGCGGATCCACACCCAGGACAGCAGCCGGATGCCCAGCTCGATGCCGCTGATCCAGTGCACGCCGCGCAGCGGCGGGTTGGCCGCCCACCAGGACCGCAGGTGCTCGGCGACCCGCTCGGCGTACCGCTCGTTCCCGGTGACCGCGTAGGCGGCGGCGAGTACGGTCAGGTACTGGTGCCGGGACGGCTCCCAGATCTGCTTGACGTCCCCGACCGCGTCCTCGTCGCGGTAGGGCACGTCGAAGGCGTAACCGGCCGGCGCCCGGCGCCCGGTCTTCGGGTCGCGCCACCAGTCCGGGGCGGCCAGGTCGTCACGGACCACCCCGAAGAACTCGGCGTGCCCGTCCATCAGCCGGTCCGCCGTGGCGACCAGCCGTTTCGCGGCGTCCGCCGGCACCGCGGCGATCGCCCCGGCGGGCAGTACGGCGGTGAACCGGGCGCCGGACACGACCGGGCGCTGCGGCGCCTCCGTCCGCCACCGCCGCCTGCGCGCCGCGTCGCCCACCCGGCCGCCGACCTCCCGCGGCCCCATCCGCGACAGCCGCCGCAGGTACCAGCCGGCGCTCATGGTCATCGCGGCCTCGCCAGGGTCACCGGCGCACCGCCGGTCAGGGCGGCCTGCACGGCCAGGGTCGCCGCCGTGGTGGCGACCAGCGACTCCAGCGGCACCGGCATCGGCCCGCCGGTCCGTACGGCCCTGACGAACGCGGCCAGTTCGGCGGACTGGCCCTTGTCCCGGGCCTTGGGCAGCCGGGAACTGACCCACCGCTTGGGGCCGTGCACCGAGGCGCGGACGAAGTCGTCGAGCTTCAGCACCTTGCCGTCCGCGACCAGGTCCAGCGTCTCCTTGGGGAAGCCGGGGGCGCCGGTGGTGACGTAGCTGATGGTGGCGGTGGAGTCGTCCGGGTAGCGCAGCACCACCTGGAGGTCCTCGTTGCCGGACGACGCGACCGCGTACACCGAGACCGGGTCGGCGTCCAGCAGCCAGCTCGCCGTGTCGACGAAGTGCCCGCCCTCGCCGGCGAACCGGGTGCCCTCGGTGCCCTGCCGCAGGTACCAGCTGCCGTGCTGCAGCCGGCCCGCGTTCACCAGGTAGCGCAGGCTCGCCGGACCGGTCCGGACGCCGAGCCGGCTCTTCGCCTCCCGCAGCAGCGGCGCGAACCGGCGGTTGAAGCCCACCTGCAGGCGGTCGTTGCCGGACTCCTCCACCGCCGCCAGCACACCGGCCAGTTCGTCCTCGGTGAGGGCCAGCGGCTTCTCCACGAACACCGTCTTGCCGGCCAGCAGCGCCTGCCGGGTCAGTTCGGCGTGCGAGCTGTGCCGGGTGACCACGAAGACCGCGTCGACGGACGGGTCCCCGAGCACGGCGTCGAGGTCGGTGGTCGCCCGGGCGAAGCCGAACTTCCGCCGGGCGTTGGCCGCGGACAGCGCCGTGGTGGTGACGACCGTGGACAGCGTGACGCCCTCGCGCTGCGCCAGGTGCGGCAGCAGCATCGAGCTCGCGTAGTTCCCGGCGCCGACGAACGCCAGCCGCACCGGCGCGCCGGCGGCCCGGGCCGGGGCGGACCCCGTGCCGCGGCGCACCGCGGGCACCGCCACCACCGGGGCGGCCTCCACGGCGTGCTCCGACTCCTCCCCGGTGGGCCCGGGGTAGCGGAACAGCACGGCCACGGCCTTCAGTTCGCCGTCCTTCAGCCGCCGGTACGTCTCGACGGCGTCCTCGAACCCGGCCACGTGGGAGACCAGCGGCTCCACGTCGACGCGGCCGCGGGCGAGGAGATCGAGGAAGCAGGCCAGGTTGCGGCGCTCCGTCCAGCGCACGTAGCCGATCGGGTAGTCCCGCCCGTCCAGCTCGTACTCCGGGTCGTAGCGCCCGGGGCCGTACGAGCGGGAGAACCGGACGTCCAGCTCCTTCTCGTAGTACGCGTTCCACGGCAGGTCCAGGCGGCACTTGCCGATGTCGACGACCCGGCCGCGGTCCCGGGCCAGGTGGGCGGCCAGCTCGACCGGCTGGTTGCTGCCGCCGCCGGCGGCCAGGTACACCTGGTCCACACCGTGACCGCCGGTCAGCTCGGCGACGGCGGCCTCCAGGGCCGCGGAGCCGGGATCGCCGCAGGCCACGGCGCCCAGCTGCTCGGCGAGCGCGCAGCGCACCGGGTCGGGGTCGGCCCCGACGACCCGCACCCCCGCGGCGGCGAGGAGCTGCACCACCAGCTGCCCGATCAGTCCGAGGCCGATGACCAGCGCCACCTCGCCCAGCTGCGGCTCGCCCTGGCGCACCCCCTGCAGCGCGATCGACCCGACGGTGCCGAAGGCCGCGTGCCGCGGCGCGAGACCGTCCGGCACCGGGGTGTAGAGGTTCTTCGGCACCCAGTTCAGCTCGGCGTGCAACGCGTGCTCGTTGCCGGCACAGGCCACCAGGTCGCCGACCTTCACGTCGTCGACCCCGGCGCCGACCTGCTCGACCACCCCGCACAGCGAATAGCCCAGCGGCGTGTAGGAGTCCAGCTTGCCCATCACCTTGCGGTAGGTGGCGGGCAGGCCGTTGGTGGCCACGCTCTGCATGACCTTGGCCACCTGGTCCGGCCGGGAACGGGCCTTGCCCAGCATCGACATGCCGGCCTCGGACACCTTCATGAGCTCGGTCCCGGTGGATATCAGCGAGTAGGCGGTGCGGACCAGCACACCGCCCGGCTTGCACCCCGGCACGGGTACGTCGAGCACCGCCAGCTCGCCGCTCTTGTAGTTCTGCACGACCTGCTTCACCGAAGTCCCCTGCTCTCTACGCCGTCTTGCTCGTCAAGCCGTCTTGTTCGCTCCGCCGTCCCGTCCCCTCCGCCGGCACGTGGGCCCACGCCGTCGGGCGGGCCCCGCGCCGTCAGGAAGGCGCCGTGGACGGGCCGGAGGTCGCGCCGCGGTACCAGTACTCGAGGGTCAGCACGTGCCAGAGGTGTTTGGAGTAGTCCTGCTGCCCGGCGGCGTCCTCGGCGACCAGCCGGGCCAGCGCGTCGCGGCGCAGGAACCCGGACCGGACGAGCTCGCCGTCGTTGATCACCTCGCGCACCAGCGGCGCCAGGTCCCGGCTCATCCAGGCCCGCAGCGGGGCGCTGAACAGGCCCTTGGGCCGGTACACGATCTCCCGGGGCAGCACCGAGGTGGCCGCCTCCTTGAGGACGGCCTTGCCCTGGCGTCCCACGATCTTGCGGTCGCCGGGCACCGAGAACGCCGCCCGGACCACCTCGACGTCCACGTACGGCACCCGCACCTCGGTCGACGCGGCCATGCTCGACCGGTCGGTGTACGCGAGGTTCAGGCCCGGCAGGAACATCCGGGCGTCGCCCAGGCACATCCGGTTGACGAAGTCGTCCAGGTCGTTGTCCCGGTAGACGTCCGCGTGCTCGGTCAGCACGTCCTGGACCGTCCCGGCCAGGTCCGGATCGACCAGGGCGAGCAGTTCCTCCCGGTCGTACATGGTGTAGCTGCGCCGGAACGCCGTCTCCTCCGGCAGGTCGGCGAAGGAGAGGAACCGCTTCGCGAACCGCACCGACCGCAACCCCCGGCTGGCCGTGGCGACCGGCAGCTTGTCCACGGCCGCGGACAGGCCGCGCCGCAGCGGCCCGGGCACGCGCTGGTAGCGCAACGCCAACTGGTTGGCCAGGTGCTTGCGGTAGCCGGCGAACAGCTCGTCCGCGCCCATCCCCGAGAGCATCACCTTGACCCCGGCCTCCCGGGCGGCCGAGCAGATCAGGAAGGTGTTGATCGCGGCCGGGTCGCCGATCGGCTCGTCCAGGTGGTACGTCATTCGCGGCAGCAGGTCGAGCACGTCCGGGGCGATCTCGATCTCGTGCAGGTCGACGCCGAACCGCTCGGCCACCTGCCGGGCGTAGTGCAGGTCGTCCGGCATCGCCTCGAACCTGGCGTCCTCGGCGCGGAAGCCGATCGTGTAGGCGGAGATCCCGGGGTGGTCGCGGGCCGCCAGCGCGGTCAGGTAGCTGGAGTCCAGCCCGCCGGAGAGGAAGGTCGCCACGGGGACGTCGGAGAGCAGGTGACGCCGCGTCGACTCCTCGACGGCGGCGGCGATGTCCGGCAGTTCGCCGGCCAGGGCCCGCTCCCGGCCCTCGGCGGCGACCTCCCGCAGGTGCCAGAACCGGCCGCGCTCCACCCGCCCGTCGGGCCTGCACCGCAGCCAGCTCCCCGGCGGCAGCTTCTCCGCCCCGCGGAACGCGCACCGCGAGTCCGGCACCCAGTAGTACAGCAGGGAGGCCACCATCGCCGCGTGGTCCACCTCCAGCGTCCCGCCGGTGGCGGCGGCCAGCGCCTTGAGCTCGGAGGCGAACACCAGACCCCCGCCGCGCCGGACCAGGAACAGCGGCTTGATGCCGAGCTGGTCGCGGACGAGCACCAGCTCTCCGGTCCGCTCGTCGAAGATCCCGAACGCGAACATGCCGCGCAGCCGGGGCAGGCAGTCCGTGCCCCAGCGCCGCCAGGCCTCCAGCAGCACCTCGGTGTCGGAGGTGCCGCGGAAGCGCACCCCGGCGGCCGCCAGTTCGGCCCGCAGCTCGGGCGCGTTGTACAGCTCGCCGTTGTACGTCAGGACCAGGCCGTCCGAGACCATCGGCTGGGCGCCGGTCTCCGACAGGTCGATGATGGCCAGCCGGCGGTGCCCCAGGTGCACCTCGCCGTCACCGACCGGGTGACCGTAGCGGCCCGCCCCGTCCGGACCGCGGTGGGCGAGGGTCTCGGTGAGCAGGTCGGTCACGACCTTCCCGTCCGGCCATCGGTACGCGCCTGCGATGCCACACATGTCCTACCTCGCCTCCTGGTCGCTGTCCGGGACCCGTGCGGTCCACATCGGTCGTCGCTCCGTCCGCCGCCGGCCGGTGCCGTTCTGCCGGGCCGGCGACCCGGTGCGGCCGCGCGCCGGGGTGGGCGGCCCGTCCCAGAGCGTGCCGTCGGTGCGGTCCCGCGGATCGGGGTCGATCAGCACCACGCCGATCACCGGGATGTCCTGGTCGGCGAGTTGCCGCGCCACGGTGTGCAGCCACGCGGTGTTCCCGTGCCCGGCCCGCACCACGAGCACCGTCCGGGTGCCGAGGTGCCGCAGGTCGGTCCAGGCCGTGCCGGGAGCCACCGAGCCCACGCCGAGCCGGCGCTCCGCACCCGCCGGTGCCGCCGCGGACTCGCCGCCGACCACGGTCGGGTCCCCCGGCTGCGGGCGGCGCCCGGCGAGCTGCGGGCCGGGCAGACCGTCGACGACGACCACCGGCCCGTCCTCCCCCAGGGCCCGGCCGAGGTCCAGGGCGATCTCGCTCGCACTGCCCGCGCAGCCCAGTTCGAGCAGCGACACCGCCTCCGCGGAGCCGCGCACCGTCCGGGCCAGGGTCGTGGTCAGCCTCGCCCGGGCCACCCGGGCCCGCCGGCCCTGCAACCGTCCGGCCGGCCCGCGCGGCCGCCGGCGCAGCTCCGCGATGACCGAGGCGCCGAGGTTGGCCGCGACGTCCCGGCGCAGCACCGGGCGGTCCGCCACCACCGTGCCGACCGCGGCCCACGCCAGCCCGACGACGAGCCCGAGGACCAGCCCGATCGCGGCGTCGGTGGCGGCGGTCACGGGCAGGGACTTGCGGACCACGTGCGGGGCGTCCACGATCTGGGTGCCGGCGACGAGCCGGGGCGTGCCGACCCCCGCGGCGGCGGCGCGCTGGCCGAACTCGGTGATCCGCGAGGTGAGGTCGGCCCGGCTGGAGTAGAGCGACTCCAGGCTCGCCGGGGCCTTCGGCCCGCCCTGCTGCGCGCCGTCCCCGATCGCCTTGTTGATCTGGGCGAGCTCCTCCTGCATCCGGTCCCGCTGGTCGAGCAGGGCCTTGGCCTCGGCGTCCGCGGCTTCCTGGATCCGCCGCACGTGGTCCGCGATGAAGGCGTCGGCCAGCGCCTTGGCCCGGGCCACCGCCTCCGCGTCGCTGCGGCCCGTCACGTCGATCTCCAGGAGGTTGTTGGTCAGGCCGAGGCCCGTGTAGGCCTTCATGAAGTCCTCGGGCTTGTCCGGGGCGCCGAGGGCCTGCAGGGCCTTTCCGGCGATCGCCGTGGTGTGCAGCACGGCCACGTCGGTGCGGATCAGCGTTCCGGAGTCGTTCGGCTGGTCCGCCTCGTGCGCGACGAGCAGCTTGACCACCGCGCTCGGCGGCGGCGGCTTCACGACGGCCACCGCCGCGCCCAGCAGCAGCCCGACCAGCGCGAGGGTGCACCAGAGGCGGCGGCGCCTGCGCACCGCGACCACCAGGTGTTGCAGGTCCAGGAGCGGAGCGGCGGCCGGCGACTCCGGCGTCGTACTCGTCGTCACCCCGACGCTCTCCTCGTGTCGTCGCCGCCCACCGGCACCGGCACCGGCTCGGCGGCGTCCGGACGGGGGGCGGCGGAGCGGTTCGGACGGGCCCGGACCAGGCCGGCGACGACCACGCCGACGACCTCGTGCCCGGCCTCCGCGCACGCCTCGGCGATGCCGGCCAGCTCGGCCGCGGTCCGGCTGCCCGCGCCGAGCACCACCAGCGCACCGGACTCGTCCTCGCGGTCGGGCACCAGCGGACGGTCCACCGACACCTCCACCACCCGCAGCGCGGGCTCGCCGCCCGCCTCGGCGACGAGCTGCCCGGCTGCCCGGTGGGCGAGCCGGTCCCCGCCCGGGACGACGACCAGCAGGCGGCGGGGGGTCGGCAGCCGGTCCCGGAGCCGGGCGCACACCCGCCGGTAGCGGGCCTGCCGGTCGGCCTCGTCGCCGGAGGCGTGCGGGGCCGGCACGTCCCACCGGACGTCGAGGCCCAGCAGCCGTCGGACCAGGGCCTTCGGGCCGCGGTCCTCCGGCCGCTTCGGGGACCGTTCGCCGCAGACGTCGACGGCACCGAGGAACACCGAGCGCAGCGCCGCGGCGATCTCCGGTTCGGTGCGCAGCCGACGACTGGCCCGGGCGGCGCCGAGATGGCCGACGACCCCGACCAGGAGGAACACCAGCGCCCCGCCGGCGACGAGCTGGGCCCTGGTCGGCGCGGCCTCGCCGGTCGGCCGGGCCGCCGAGCCCATGACGACCATGGAACCCGCCTTGTTGGTGGCCGGGTCGGCCTGGTCCAGCTTCTTCATGGCATCCTGCAGCGCGGTGCGCATCTTCACCAGCTCGGTACGGGTCTGCACGGCGTCCACGGTCTGCCCCGGAGCGGCCGCGTCCGCCAGGTCGGTGATGCGGCGGCTGGCCTGCGCCACCAGCTGCCGCAGCGCCTCAGGCTGCGCCGGCCCGGGGTCGGTGCCGTCGCCCGCGATCCGGACCGCGAACGAGACGAACTGCCGGGCCGCCTCGTCGGAGAGCTGCTGCGCGCGCTCCGGGGTCTCGGCCGTACCGGAGATCTTGATGATGTTCCCGTCCGCGGCCGTGGCGCTCACCCGGCCCCGCAGGTCGCTGCCGCCGACCCCGGCCCAGCCGAGCGTGGCGGCCACCCGGTCGAGCACCACCGAACTGGTCGCGATCTCCGCCTGGGTGAGCAGCTCGCGGTCCTGCCACGCCCCCGGCAGCAGCACCGACGCCGACGTCGTGTACTGCGGCGGGAACAGCGCGGAGGCGCCGAAGCCGCAGAGCGCACCCAGCACGGCGAGGACGGTGAGCAGCCGCCAGCGCCGACGCAGGATCCGGCCGATGGTGGCCAGGCGTATCGTGTCCTCGCTCAACGGAGCGGCCTTCTCCCCGTCCGGTCCGGGCCGCCCGCCGCCCCCGGAGCCCGGTCCCGGCAGGCGGCTTCGTAGGCGGCGAGCAGCGCGCGCTGGGAGTTCCGCCAGGCGAGCGGCCCGTTGATCCGCTCCTGGCCGACCTTGCCCATCAGGGCCCGCCGCTCCGGATCGTCCAGCAGCTGCGCGACGAGTCCGGCGAACCGGGTCTCGTCGTCGGCGGGCGCGTAGACGGCGGCGTCACCGGCCGAGACCCGCGCCTCGCGGAGGTCGAACGAGACGATCGGCCGGCCCATCACCATGTACTCCAGGACCTTGTTCATGGTCGACACGTCGTTGAGCGGATTGCGCGGGTCGGGGGAGAGGCACACGTCCGCGGTGGACAGGTACCGCACCAGGTCGGCGTCCGGAACGCGCCCGGTGAACTCCACCTGCTCCGAGAGCCCGAGCCGCCGGGACAGCTCCACCATCGCGTCGAAGGTGTCGCCGCCGCCGACGAACACCGCGTGCCAGTCGGTCCGCCCGAAGTCGTCGCGCAGCTTCGCGAGGGCCCGAAGGGCGTAGTCGACGCCGTCCTGCGGCCCCATCACACCGAGGTAGCACAGCAGATGGGGCTTGCCGCGCTTCAGCTCCGGCTCCGGCGGTACCGGCCGGAACCGCCCGGTGTCGGGAGCGCTGCGCACCACGAAGACGTCGTCCGGGCGCCGGCCGCCACGGCGCAGCGCGACGTCCCGGTAGCTCTCGTTCGTGGCGAGCACGACGTCCGCGGCCCGGTAGGTCAGCCGCTCCAGCGCGCACACGCCGCGGTAGAGCAGGTCCTCACCGCGGTCGAACCGGGAGAGGTACAGCTCGGGCACCAGGTCGTGCTGGTCGAAGACGAACCGGGCGCCGCGCCGCTTCAGCCACAGGGCCGGCAGGAACAGCAGGTCGGGCGGATTGCAGGCGTGGACCACGTCGACCGGGCCGACCCTGCGGGCCAGCCGGGCCGTGTGCCACAACGCCGACCCGTACTCCCGCAGGTACCCGGCCGGCCCCCCGGTGGCCGCGCGCAACGGGTACCGGTGGATCCGCACCCCGTCGATCACCGCCTCCGGCTCCGTGTCCCGCTTGCTCCCCTGCGGGCAGATGACGTCCACCCTCCAGCCCGCGTCACGAAGCGTCGTGCACTCCTGCCACACCCGCCGGTCGAACGGCACCGACAGGTTCTCCACGAGGATCAGCGCGCGACGGCCCCGCCCGTCGCCGCCCGTTGCGTCACCAGGCAAGGCCCACGTACCCCGGCTCGGTCCGGCGCGCCTCGGCGTCGGGAAGGTGGATGAGGTCGACGATCACCTGGCCGTTGCCGTGGGGCAACGCCGACAGCACGTCCGGGTCCCTGGTCCCGACCACGCACACCTCGGCGTGGTCGAGCACCTCGTCGACGGACGTCGCGAGCAGCTGCGCGAGGTGCGGCAGCCTGGTCTCGATGTACTCGCGGTTCGCGCCGAGCAGCCGGGAGAGGTTCACGTTCGGGTCGTAGATCCGCAGGTCGTAGCCCTTCCCGAAGAGCCTCTCCGCCAGCTCGACGAGCGGGCTCTCGCGGAGGTCGTCGGTACCGGGCTTGAAGGACAGGCCGAACAGGCCCACCCGACGTTTGCCGGAGCGCTCGACCAACTCCACCGCGCGCTGCAGGTGTTCGTGGTTGGAGGGCAGCACGTGGGAGAGGATGGGCACCGCGACGTCGGCCTGCCGCGCCGCGTGGACCAGGCTGCGCAGGTCCTTGGGCAGGCAGGAGCCGCCGAAGGCGAAGCCCGGCCGCAGGTAGGCGGGGCTGATGTTCAGCTTGCGGTCGGCCAGGAACACGTCGATCACCTGGTGCGAGTCCACCCCGAGCGCCCGGCACACCGCACCCAGCTCGTTCGCGAAGCCGATCTTGAGGCCGTGGAACGCGTTGTCCGCGTACTTGATCGCCTCGGCCGTCGGGACCGGCACCCGGAACACCTCGCCGGGCAGT
This sequence comes from Kitasatospora sp. RG8, assembly GCF_017813315.1. NCBI lineage: Bacteria > Bacillati > Actinomycetota > Actinomycetes > Kitasatosporales > Streptomycetaceae > Kitasatospora > Kitasatospora sp. RG8. Next base: position 7,770 of record NZ_JAGIYX010000015.1, on the reverse strand, counting down.
CCGTCGTACAGCGCCGCGACGACGTCGCCGCTCGCCGGGTCGAGCTCGCCGATGACGGTCTTGGGCGGGTCGAAGAAGTCCCGCACGCTCGTGCCCTCGCGCAGGAACTCCGGGTTGACCGCGACCCCGAAGTCCACCCCGGCCGTGCCGCCGGCGTACTTCTCCAGGATCGGTACCAGCAGGTTCAGGCAGGTGCCCGGGAGCATGGTGCTGCGGAACACGACGGTCTGCCGCCCACCCCGCTCGGCCACCGCGGCACCGATCTGCTCGGTGACCCGCTCCAGATAAGTGGTGCACAGGCTGCCGTTGGGCTCCGACGGCGTGCCCACGCAGACCAGCGACACCTCGCTGCCCATGATCGCCTCGCGGACGTCGGCCGTGGCGCGCAACGCCCCGGACCGCACGACCTCCGCGATGAGCTCGCCGATCCGCTCCTCGACCACCGGGGCCCTGCCCTCGTTGACCAGGTCGACCTTCACCTGGTTCACGTCCACCCCGACGACCTCGTGGCCCAGGCTGGCCAGGCACGCGGCCGACACGCAGCCCACGTAGCCGAGCCCCAGGACACTGACCCTCATGACCCGTTCCTCCCCTCGGGCAGGCCCTTGTGGCCGGCCGTCCGCGCGTCGATCGGTCGACGCCCCCCGCGCATCAGTACGCCCCCCGCCCTTGAAGCACCGCACGCAGCGTCTTCCAGAGGATCACCGCGTCAAGGGCGAGCGACCAGTCCTCCACGTACCGCAGGTCCAGCCGGACCGCCTCCTCCCACGGCAGGTCGCTGCGCCCGCTGATCTGCCACAGGCCCGTGAGCCCGGGCTTGACGAGCAGCCGCCGCCGGATGTCCGGGCCGTACGCGGCGGACTCCTCCGGAAGCGGAGGCCGCGGACCGACCAGCGACATCGAGCCGGTGACCACGTTCAGGAGCTGCGGGAGCTCGTCGATCGAGTACCGGCGCAGCACTCCTCCCACCCGGGTCACCCGCGGATCCCGGCGGAGCTTGAACAGCAGTCCGGCGCCTTCGTTGCGGTCGGCCAGCGCGGCACGTGCCCTGTCGGCGCCGGCGACCATGGTGCGGAACTTGACCAGGGTGAACTCCCGGCCGTCCTTGCCCACCCTGTGCTGTCGGTAGAAGGCCCCGCCCGGACTGTCCAGCAGCACCAGCAGCCCGACGAGCAGCATCAGCGGTGCGAACAGGATCAGCAGGACCGCGGCACCCAGTCGGTCGACGACCTCCTTGACCGCCCGGTGCCCCCCGGTGAAGGCCGGCATGCTGACCCGCAGCATCGGGATCCCGAGCACCGCGTCGACGTGCAGCCGCGGGCCGGCCACCTCCATCAGCACGGGGGCCACGACCATCTCGGCGTCGCCGCCTTCGAGGTTCCAGGCCAGCCGCTGCAGCCGGTCCGGTGACCAGTGCGGGTCCGGCGTGACAGCGACGACGCGGTAGCCGTCGCGGTGGACGTGGTTGGCGACGTCCGTCAGCCGGCCGACGACCGGCACCTCGTCCAGCCGGTCACGGTTGGGCCCGAGACCGGACGACGTGCACACCGCCTCCACCCGCCAGCCGAGGTGCGGGAACTTGCGGGTCCGGGCGATCAGGTCGCTCACGGTGGCCGGACTCCCGGCGGCGAGCACCGGGCGCAGGCACCGTCCCTCCTTCCGCTGTTTGTGCAGCCAGAGGCGCAGCAGATACCGCTCGGTCATGGTGACGAGCGTGATCGCCGGGATCGCGACGAACACCCAGAGCTTGATGTTGTGCGAGGTGAGGGCGATCCCGCCGAGCGCCAGGACGACGGCGGCCGTGAGCAGTGAGCGTCCGAGCCGGCGGAATTCCTCTGCGCCCTGGCCGAGAACGGCCGGAGCCCACGACCGGGTCGTCGCCAGCGATCCCATCACCAGCAGCTCGGTGCAGAAGGCGAGAATTCCCCATTTCTCGTGCCAGTTGGACGCGTGCCGGACGCCGAAGAAGCGTCCTATCGCCGCCACCACGAAGGCGGTGGCCACGGTGTCGCTGATGATCACAGTACGGCGGTACTGCTGCTCCCAGTCGATCGCGGGCCGGCTGATTCTCCCGTTCAGCCGACGCCCCCGTGCCGGTAGAAACGGGCTGACTAATTCTCCTTCCCCCTGCTCCACGGCCCCCTCCAGGTCGGCAGTGGGTTCGACGTGTTCGCTCCACACGGTTCCTCCCCCCGGGAGACCTGCGCCTCCCGCACTGTTCCTCCCCTCGGGAAGCCGCCCCGCCTCCCGTGCCGCGCTGTTCCTGCGTCGCCTGCTTCCGGCTGAGCCCCGACTCCCCCCGAATGCAACCGCCCATTGCGGTGCTACGTGAACATCCCACCCGGGAACCGGCGGATGCGAATATCCCGCCGGCGCCCCGAGGCGCATGGAATACCGTCGACGACCGCCCTCCACACCCGAGGCCCCCGCCCGGGCGACAGGAGTTGATCACCTCCACGTCTTCCGCCGGGGACGGCCGCCGGCCGTCCGCAGCACCGGACCTGTAGATCATGATTCGCCGCTTCGCTTCCAACTGTGGGAAGTGACAGTCAATCTAGAGCATCGGGGCCACTCGAAGGGGGCGATGTGTGAAACGCGTGCGCGATATTTGGCGCTTGATCTTCCGAATGGTGACGGCACGGGATTCCTGGGAATGAGGACGTGCATTGTGACGTGTGATGCGGGAGTTCTCCGGCCTGCGGGCACCGGCAATCCCGAGGCGTCCCACCTGTGCCTGCCGACGCGGGCCGGGCCGGGCCGGGACGCGCTCAGGGCGCGGGCGAAGCCACCTGTCCGTCGGCGCCGTGCGGTGCGGGTGCGTGGCAGGCGGCGCGCGATCCGGTAGACCCGCAGCGCGGAGACCTCGGGGACGCTCAGGAGCGGCTGCGGCTGCGGCTGCGGCAGGGGACTGGGGCTGCGGGCAGGCGGGGGGCAGTGCTGCGTGGTGGGCCCGGGCCCGAGGTGGCGCAGCCGGTTCCGGCGGACCGGTTCGACGACGTCGCGTGGTCCGGGGGTTGCCGCGGGCCGGGGCCGCCGCCTGGATCTGCTGAACTGCGTCTGCCCGCCGGTCGGTTGCCGCCGAAGGCGAAGCACTGCCGTGACAGGCACGCGGTCGGACCAGCGCTCGGCGCGGGTCCCGGCGGGCACGATGTAGGCCCCGACGGCCTTGGCGGCGGGGCTCGGTGGGCGACCTGGAGGTCGATGCGCGGGCGGGCAGACGCGTTCTGTCCGAGAGCGTCCGCATCGCCGGCTCGGCCCGCGCCGGCCGGTTCCACGGCCTTCGGGCCCGGCGACGGAGTCTCGCTGTTCACCGCGGCGCCGGCCGAGTTGATGGAACGACTTCGCGATCCGGTGACGCCGGCTCAGGTGGAGCTGGTCCGCTCAGGCCTCGTCCCGCAGTTCCTCGCGATGCTGTGGGAGGACCCGGCTTCCGGGCACCCGGTGCGTGCTGCCGGCCGGGCGTTGGTGTCGCTGTACGCCGCGTCGATCCGGCAGGCGTGCCGCGCCGCAGTCCTGAGGGCGCCCCGCCGCGGGAAGGCGGCGTCCGGCCGGTCGGAGTCCGTGGACGTGTCCGCCGGCGAATCCTCCCGCGAATCGTCCCGCGCTTCCTCCGGCGAGTCCGTCGGCGCGGTACCTGACGCCGAGAAGCGCCTGGCCGCGAAGCGCGAGCACCTCGACCGGTTCACCAGGGCCGGGTACTAGCGACGGGCCGCCGACCTCGACAGCCCGCAAGCGCCCGCGCGCCGCGTCCTGAGTCCGTTCGCGCGGAGGCTTCCGTTGTGCTGCGCCCAGGTCAGCGACCCGACGGCCGACCACTGGTCAGGCCGTCACGCTGTGGGTGACGGCCTGCCGGGGCGATGCTCATCCGCCGAGGCGGGCGAGGAGCAGGCGTGCCCGCCGGGTCTTGGCCTCGGCGCGGTTCTTCAGGTACAGCGCGTGGGCGAGGCGGTGCTGCTCGGCCTCCCGCATCCGCTCGTCGATGATGGCGCGCGCGGTGTCGAGGTGGTAGTTCATGACGTCGTTCCCCCTGTCGGTGGGTGACCCGCCGATGGCTTCAGCATCGGCCCCAAGGCACCCTTGCGCCTACGATTCTACACCAACATTCGCGCTTCGCTCGCCAAATCAGAGTCAGAGTGGGTTGTTGTCCTGCTGTTTAAAGGCCTGTCGGTTGGTGAGCATTGGGTGTGCCGGGTGTGGCCGTCCGCCGTCCAGGGCCAGTCCGTCCGGTGTCGGTCCGCCTGGTCGTCAGCGCGTGATCGGACGCGCCGGGAGAGCGAAGAAGGGCAGGCCAGGGGCATGGCCGCGGTCCGGGCCGACCGCCACCGCCGGGGCATCGCCCGCGCGCTACTGGCGACGTGCTGGGTTCGCTGCACCGCTCCGGGACCACCTCGGCATGGGCCGAGGTGAACGGGTCCACTCTGCGGGCGGCCCGGTCAAGCCTCACCAGCTGCCCGCCGCCGTCATCGCGGCCGCCGGCCACACCGGACTGACCTTCGTCCTCGATCACCTCGGCAAGCCCCCGATCGCCGCTGGCGCCCTCGACCCGTGGGCCGCCTGGCCGAGCCGGGGATCGGGGCGCCCGGGAGAAGCGGGGTCGCCGAGTAGCAGGAGGACGGGGTGGCGGGGTCTTTGGGCCGGTGTGGCTCAGAACCCGGTCAGTGTGGTCTTGCCGATCGCCGACCCGCTCTCCAGCAGTCGGTGGGCCTCGCGCAGGTTGGCGGCGTTGACCGGGCCCAGGTCCCGGGTCGCGGTGGTGGTGAGCAGTCCGGCGTCCACCAGCCGGGCGACCCGGTTCAGGATGTGATGCTGCATCTGCTGGTCGGCGGTGCGGAACATCGAGCGGGTGTACATGAACTCCCAGTGGAAGGAGATGCTCTTCGGCTTGAGGGCGCCGATGGCGAGGCTGTCGAAGTCGTCGATGGCGACGATCCGGCCGAACGGATTGAGCGCCTCGGCGTAGGCCGCCAGGTACCGGTCGGTGGCAGCGGTGCTGAAGACGTGGTCGATGCCGCCCGGGGCGACCTCCGTCAACTGCTCCGCCAGCGGCTGCCGGTGGTCGATCACGTGGTGGGCGCCCATCCGGCGGGCGTATGCGGCCGACTCCGGGCGGGATGCGGTGCCGATCACGGTCAGCCCGGTCAGCGTCCGCGCCAGCTGGACGACGATCGAGCCGACCCCGCCCGCGGCGGCGGTGACCAGCAGGGTACCGGTCTCGTCGAGGGCGCCGTACCGCAGCCCCAGTCGCTCGAACAGCCCTTCCCAGGCGGTCAGCGCGGTCAGTGGCAGGGCGGCGGCCTCGGCGAAGGTGAGGGTGGCCGGCTTGGGCCCGACCAGCCGCTCGTCCACGGCGTGGAACCGGGAGTTGGCGCCCGGCCGGTCGAGTGCGCCGGCGTAGTAGACCTCATCGCCGACCTCGAACAGGGCCACCTCCTCGCCGACCGCGACGACGGTGCCCGCCGCGTCCCAGCCGAGCACCCGCGGCCCGGCGCCCGGGTCGGCGTTCTGGCGGATCTTGTAGTCCACCGGGTTGACCGCGATGGCCTCGACCTGGACCAGGAGGTCGCGCGGTCCGGGCTGGGGGACGGGGAGTTCGAGGTCGATCAGGCTCCCAGGCTCCTCGATGGGCAGGTTGGCGAGGTATCCGACGGCAGGCATGGTGGCGGGGCGGGGGTCGGTCATGGTGCGGTGTCCCTACGGGTGCGGGTACGGGTACGGGTACGGGTACGGAAACTGCGATGCGGAAGTCGTGGGTGCGATACCGGAGCTGCCGCCGGTCAGGCGAACTCCGGTGTCATGGCGGCAGCGATCTTCAGATGCGGCGCGGCCTGCTCATGCAGGTCCAGACGCTGGAGGGTGCGACCGAGCATGAGCCGGAGGTAGGAGTCGTCCGGCAGATCGGTGACCAGTTGTTCCAGGGTGTGCCGGGCACGGCCGAGCTGGGCGGAGGTGAAGTACGCACGGGCGGCGAGGTGACGTACGTTGAGGTCGTCTCCGTGTTCGTCGAGCAGCGGTTGGAGCAGAGTGAGCGCTCCGAGCGGGTCACGTAGCTCCAGGAGGGACTCGGCGTACCGCAGGCGCCCGACCTCTTCGGGCACCGCGCGTTCGGGGCGTGCGGTGGCGAGGAAGTCGGCGATGACGTCGGGTGGCTGGGCGCCGGCCAGAGCCCGGTCTCCGACGACGAACGTCGGGGAGGTCTTGATGCCCCGCGCCTTGCCGATCAGGCGGAGCTCCCGGACGGTGCGGTCGGCTGCGTCGGTGTCGAACAGGGCGTTGGCTTCGGCGAATCCGGCGGTGGTCGCAATGGCGCGAAGCGTGTCGCGCGCGCTGATGTCACGGCCCTCGACGAAGTGCGCCCGCATCAGGTGCTCGGCCACGGTGTCCTGCAGCGTGCTGCCGCCGTGCTCATGGGCGAGGGCGAGGAGGCGGTGGGCGTCATGGCTGCTGGACCGCCAGGCCGCGCCCCAGTTCGGCCCCAGCCCTTCTGCGGCTGCGATCCGGGAGACGGGCACCCGGTCGTCCGCCGTTCCCGGGCTCTGTGTGGCCGGCGGATCCACCTTGCACCGGGCTGCGGCTTCGTCGACCATCGGGTCGCGCTGGTTCGGTTCCACCGGGACGGCCCGGGCCGGGGCGGTCGGGTCGATCAGGTAGGGGCGCCAGACGACCTCGATGTCCCGGGCGGACAGCGCCGGGCCGGTGAGGGCCGCCTCCAGCCGGCGTCTGCCGATGTAGGCCCAGGGGCAGACCACGTCCGCCCAGATCTCGATGCGCATCCTCGCCCTCATGTCCTCTCTGGGGTTCCTGCTTGCCGTGCGGGTGTGCAGGCCGGTGGGGGAGCCGGGCGCCCACACCGGCCCGCGGAGCGGGGTGACGGCCGGGTCGGGGGGCCCGGCCCCGCGTGCGGGGCGGTCAGCCGATGAAGTCGGCGAGGTTCCGCTTGAGCTGGTCCTTCGGCAGGGCGCCGACGATGGTCTTGACGGCCTTGCCGCCGGTGAAGACCTTCAGGGTCGGGATGGACATGATCCCGTACTGGGTGGCGAGGGCCGGGTTCTTGTCGATGTCGACCTTCACGACCGTCAGGCGGTCGGCGTACTCGGCGGCGATCTGGTCCAGGGGGGGGCGATCATCCGGCACGGGGGGCACCAGGTGGCCCAGAAGTCGACCAGGACGGGCTTGTCGCTCTGGAACACGAGCTCCTCGAAGTTGTTGTCGGTTGCGGTGATGGTGGTGCCGGCCATGGGAGACGTCCTTGATCTGTTGGTGACTCGGGTGAGTCGGGTGGTTCGGGTGAGTGGTGGGGTCCGGTCAGACGGCGGCCGCGACCACGGTGGCGGCCAGGTCTTCCAGGTCGTCGTCTTCCAGGTCGTCCAGCGCGGCCAGGTAGCGCTCGGCGTCCAGGGCGGCGGAGGCACCGGTGCCGGAGGCGGTGATGGCCTGGCGGTAGGTGTGGTCGACGACGTCGCCGGCGCCGAAGACACCCGGGACGTTGGTCCGGGTCGAGGGGGCCTCGACCTTGAGGTAGCCCTCAACGTCGAGGTCCAGCCGGCCCTTGAACAGCTCGGTGCGCGGGTCGTGGCCGATGGCGATGAACAGGCCGGTGACGGCCAGCTCGCGGGTCTCACCGGTGGTGCCCCCGTCATTCGTCACCGTGCGCAGGGTGACGCCGGTCAGCTTCGGGTCGCCGTGGATCGCCTCGACCGCGCTGTCCCACTCGAAGCGGATCTTCGGGTCGGCGAAGGCGCGCTCCTGCATCGCCTTGGAGGCGCGCAGGGT